>JAADEP010000034.1 GCA_013153335.1 Chloroflexota bacterium | reverse complement strand
GTTCCCGAACCGCTTGGTTACATGGTCAAAAACCACTCTCGCCATCGCCAAGCACTCCCCAGGTGGACTTTGGGGTATTATAACCCAGGCCTGGGAAGGGGGCGTTCGCCGCGGGTCGGGGGGCACGCAAAGGTTGTCGAAACGGTCAAGCGACGAGGGGGAGGCGAAGGGGGCTATCACCGTTGAGCGCCGCCGCGGGTTGGAAGCCCGAGGCTAGTATAAAATTGCGCGCGAATTATCCGGCCCGACGCGCGGGAACGCGTGGCCGACGGCCAGGATAGCGGGCGGGTTTAGCCGCCTGCGAATCCCCGCGCCTCGCGGCCATGGCCGCGCTCGCGTGCCGCGGGCGCCGCGGACTGGAAGCTCGCGGCTAGTATAAAATCACACGCGGATTACCCGGCCTAACGCGCGGGCACGCCTGGCAGACGGCGAGGATAGCGGGCGGGTTTAGTCGCCCGCAGCCAAGGTGCGGGTTCCGCCGCCCGCGAAGCAAGCGCGGGTTCCGCCGCCCGCGGCATGGGCTGCTACGAGATTTGCCCACAACGTGGCTATACGCATATAACCGGCGGCCCAATCCATGGTATGCTTGACCAAGCTCCAGGCCCGAACCCTCGTCCTGGCAGGGCTCGGGGCCACGAACGGAGGTGCACCATGGCTTCACCGGTCGTGATCCTCACCGGAGCTTCGCGAGGCTTAGGCGAAGCGGCCGCTTATGAGGCAGCCCGGCAGGGAGCGCACCTCGTGCTCAACGCCCGGAACGCAGCCCGGTTACGCCAGGTGGCCGAGCGCGCTCGCGACCTGGGGGCTGAGGTCCTCGTCGTGCCGGGGGATATCGGCCTGCCTTTGACCGCCCGCCGCCTTGTACAGCAAACCCTATCCCACTTCGGCCGCGTCGACGCGGTGGTGAACAACGCGGCCATCATCCAACCCATCGGGCCCATCGCGGAGCTCGACCCTTACGCATGGCAGACGAACTGGCAGGTCAACGTGCTTGGGCCGGCCATGGTCGTGCGCTGGGCCTTACCCGCGTTGCGCGAACACCAGGGGCGCGTGGTCAATGTGTCAAGCGGCGCCGCGATCAAACCTTACCCATCCTGGGCCCCGTACGCAACCGCCAAGGCCGCGCTCAATCACTTTACGCGCATCTTGGCCGCGGAAGAACCTCGCATCACCACGCTCGCCTTTCGGCCCGGGGTGATCGACACCGATATGCAGCGCTTCATTCGCGAGCACGGTGCAGAACATATGCCACCGGAGCTATACCAACGCTTTCTGCACTATCGCGAGGCCGGCAAGCTCGAACCACCCGAACGCGTCGCGCGGGCCTTGATCGCGGTCGCGCTGCGCGCACCGCACGCCTGGAGCGGTGAGTTTGTTTCTTACGACGAGCCCCGCGTCCAGGCTCTCATCCAACCGTCCAACTCATGAAAGCCGCCGTCCCCAAGGCTCAGATTCGCATTTGGACGGCTGCCACGGCGCGAGCAGGTCCTGGTCACCGGCCTTCCCTTCGGGCGGCCGGAAGGGCAGCTCCAGAATCACGGTTGTTCCCTGTCCCAACTGGCTATCGATGAGCACGCGGCCCCCATGAAGTTGAGCAACACTACGCACCAAGAGCAGTCCCAGCCCCCGAGGCGCGCTTTCCTGCGAAGGCATGGCCGCAGGGTTGCTCAGCAAAGCCTGTAATCGCTGCAGATCCACCGTGGCGATACCGGCCCCGGTGTCAGACACCACAAAGCGCACCATCTGCGCGTGCGGGTCGGCCTGAACCAGCAGGGTTACTTCGCCTCCACTGTGCGTGAACTTGAGTGCATTATCCAACACCTGATACAGAGCCAGGTATAGCAAGTCGCTATCCGCATGAATTTCGCTCGGCGCCTGAGGGTCATAATGCACCCGGAACCGGATTCGTCGCTGCCGGGCCAAGGGTTCGATCGCATCTTGCAGCCCGTGCAAGAGCTCCGCGAGGCGCACCGGGGTCTGAACGTGGTCCAAATCCACCCGGCCCATCGAAACCAAGGCCGCAATGCGCCGGCTCAAGCGCTCGGTCAGGGTGCGGAGCTTGGTCAAAAGGTTGCGTTGCTGATCGCTGAGCTCGCCCACCGATTCCAGCATGCCCAGATAGCCTTGAATGAAGGACAGCGACGTGCGCAACTCCGTTCCGATCGCGACCATGAGGTGAGTGCGCAATTGGGCTTGGTACGCATCTTCGCGCGGCGCGAGCAACACCAACGCGTATTCGTTCAGATCCACCACACCCGGAATCGCGGGTAAGGGCAGGACATAACACTCGTAACGTTGCTGTTGCCACTGAACCGACCGCGGCCCGATCTCGCCTTCCCGTTCTGGCCGGCAATGCTCCCAAATCGAGAGAAAGAGCGCGTGCGGCCACAACGCGCTTGCTTGCCGATTGCGCCACCGCACCCGGCCTTCCTCGTCCACAAACACCAAAGGAAGGGGCAAAGCGTCGAGCAAGGCTTGCAAGCGTTGCTGTTCGTTTTCTTGCTGTTGGAGAAGCCGCCATCGGGCCAGCGTGGTTTGCCATTGCGCAGCCAACGTCTTCAAATAGGGCCCTTGGTACTCAGGGGTCGCGTCCTTGGGCCAGGTCATAACCAAGACACCCAGATATTCCGTATTGTCGTACAAACCCACAGCCAACGTAGTCAGGTTCTTCGGGCCTTGGGTCGTCCACAACTGGGAGTTTTTCGACAGGCCTTCTCGAAAGTAAAGTTTCGCGTACGGAGACAGCGCTTCCCCGCGCGGGCCAGCCACCCATGAGTGAAAAGTGCCAGGCGGCGCGTCGGGATCCCACAGCCGCGCGTCCGCGACCAAACAAGCGCCCAACGCGGCCGGGGCCAACGTTTCACGCAACAGCCGCGGGATCGCGGGTTGGTCGTAGGGGCCCAGGCGCTGCAGGCCCAGGACGCCGTTCAGCAAGCGCTGGAGACCATCCACATAAGCCTGCAGCCGCTTGCGCATCGACTCGAACGCCCGCATCACTTGATGGGTTTCGGCCAAAGTACCACCCTGCACCGGGCGCTCGAAATGGCCTTGGGCCAGCCAACGGGCATGGGCTTCTAGATGGTGCAATTCCGCGTGCAAGCGGTCGAAGTAACGCATGCCGATCACCAAGGCGATCAAACCCGCCAAGCCCGAGAAGGCCAAAGTACCAGCCAAGGCCCACAATTCCAGACGCAAGAAGCGCTCGTGTTGCAAAAAGAATGCAGGTCGCCAGGCGATCTGGCTCGACCACGAGGCTGGAGCCAAATACGCCCAATACACTTGGCCACGGATGGTCATCGGAACCCAAGCTTCGCGCTCCTGGGCCAAAGGCAACGTCATGCCGAGCCACTCTTCGTATCCCCGAGAAACCAGGGCCACTTGGTTTTGATCCCGATGCAAGAGGCTCCCGACAATGCCAGATTGAGGCAAAGTGTCGAACAAAGTTTGCATGGGCAAAAAGAACGTGTTCAGCCGGGGGCGCAGCCGAGCCAACAGAACGCCTTCTGGCTGTGCGTCATTAGGCGCCCAAAGAACCGACAGTACATCTTGGGGAGCGTCCGATGAAGGCGAGTAGACAATCCACAAGGGCCGGCCAAAGGAATAGCGGGTGACAGCCTCCAGAGCTTCCTTTTCGCTCTTTGACAGCGGAGCAAAGGATTCGCTCGTGCGAGTTACGCCCACCAGGCGTTGGGTCCGCACATCCCAATACGCCAACGACGCGAACAAGGGGTCGGATTGCAGCTGGTTCTGCAGGAAGGGGACCAGCCGGTGTTGATCCAGATCCCCCGCCTGAATTTGGCGATAAATGCGCTCCATGCGGCGCTGAACTTCCTGGTCCAACGTAACCACATACGACTGCACAAAATGGCTCAGCTCGGCCAGGTGCTCCATCTCGCGCACTTGCAGCACATTCTCAATGGCATAAAAGCCGAGCAGGGCCAAAACGATCGAACCCGTAAACAGCGCGGGGAGAAACTGATGGCGGAAAAAGGCTTCCGCGACCGGAAATTCCTCTTGGGTCGCGGGGGGTTTCAGCAGGGCCTCGAACCAAGAACGGCTGCGGCGCAGCTGGCGGAACCAAATGACCAACATCCAGCTATACACGGCCAGGAGAATTTCGGAAAGCCACAGCATCCAGTCCCAAAGGACCAAGCCATAAAATGTGGCTTTGCTCTCGGCCTGCCATCCCATCGTGCTGCTCAACCAGAGCAAGCCTTGGCCCAGACTGGCCAGTCCCACCAAAACGAACAAACCGAAGGTCAAAAAGAGGATGGTATGCATCAGCCCCCAACGCCGTCGCCGGGCGAAGAGCCACAAGCCCAACGTCCCTTGCGAGAACGTCACCTGAACCAAGGGCTGGACCCAAAAACCTTCGTGCGCGCCGAACAGCAAGGCCAAACCCGTGGCAAAGGCAACCGCGGTGCCGGCCATCTGCCCCGCGAGCAACGTGGCGATCAACCAAGGCACTGCGATTAGAGGGTAAAGATGATGGCGCCAAGGCACATAAAGGCCCGTAGTCTCAGAAGCAAAGGGCACGCGCAACGGAAGCCGGACCAGCAAAACCAGGGCCAAAATCACGCCCGTAATACCGGCCCAACGAAGAAGCCTGCGCCAATCAGGCAAAGGTGGATTGGCCCGACGCAGGCGCCACATCAAAAACCCCAGGGCGGCCAGCCATATCAAAAGCACAACGAAACCCAAAAATCGCGTCATCATCATGGTATCCTCCCCGCCCCAACGAGCAAAAAGCGTGCCAAGGAGAAAAGCGAAGGTGGGGGTTGGGGTCCCAGGGTTGACCGGTTTAGAATAGAGGAAAGCGCGCATACGCTGGCTCCTTGGAGGCGAAGATGAACCCTGAACGCTGGGCCCTGATCGCGCTCAGTCTCATCTTGGCCATCGGCTACGTCGTTGGCCTGTGGATCAACCGGCGCAAAAGCCGGACCGTCTATCGCTGGATTCGCCGTGGCCTCCGCGGCGTATGGGGCCAAGAGCCCCAAGGTGCGTGGCTGGGCAGCATGGCCACGGGCGCGCGGCTGCAACTCCGCGGGGCCGGGCCCTTTCGACAGATCGAAGTCGTGTTTTTACTTCAGATGCGCGAAGTGCTTCCTTTGTGGCTTTTTAATCGCGTTCGTGGCAAAGGGGATGAACTCGTGATCCGCGGCCAACTCCGTCGCGGGGTTCCGGTCGAATGGGAACTGCGGCCTTCGGCCAAGCAGCCGCAAGGGCTGGAAAACTTCCGCGCGGTGGCCATGCCCGCGGGCTGGACAGGATGGCAGGCCCCGCCTGACGCGCGTCCGTGGCCATCATGGGAAGCGTTTCTCGAGCGTTATGGCCCCGCGTTGCGAGGCATCTCCCTACGCCGTCAACAGCCACATCTCATCCTGCGCGGCGACCTCGGGCGCCTCATGCGCTTGGCGCCCGACAGCGAAACCTTCTTCGCCGACCTGCGTAACGTCTTCACCGAGCCCCGCGAACCCGCCGACGCCCATGCCGATTGAGGGTGCGATCGGCCACTCTAGACCGATTACGAGAACCCCTTCCTTGTCAAAGCGACAGGTGGATACCCGGTTCGAGAGCCGACCCTCGAACAGACGCAAACCCCTACCTCGAGGCTACCATCCCTCCGCAGCCATGGTCATGGCTTGACGCACGCACGCGGGATCCGAGGCCGTCCACAGGACGAACGCGCGTACAGCTTGCTCGATCAACATGCCCAGGCCGTCGCGCGTATCCAGGCCGGCCGCGCGCGCTTGCTGCAAAAATCGGGTCGCGCGCGGGCGATAGACCAAATCGTAGGCCGCGCCCGCGCGGGGCCACGCGCGGTTATCCGGCCAAGGCGAAGATTCCACGCGGGGCCACATGCCCACCGGCGTCGCGTTGACCACCAACCAGGGTTCAAACCCGAAAACGGGCTCGCCCCGCGCGAAGGCAGACCATGGGAGCGCGCGCAGGCGAGCCTGAGGGTTGACGGGCATGAGATCTTGAACCAGGGTGCGCGCTTGTTCGAGCCTGCGCGCGACCACAACCACGGACCACCCGCGCACAGCCAGGGCATACACCACCGCGCGCGCCGCGCCGCCCGCGCCCAAGACCAAAGCCCGGGCCGGAGCTTCTGCCCAGCCCGGCCACGCGCGGGTCAAGTCGGTCCAGAACCCGGCCGCGTCGGTGTTGTCGCCCAAGACCTGGCCATCCCGCGGCACCAAGGTGTTGACCGCCCGGATCGCGCGCGCGGCCGGCGTGAGCGCATCCACCCAGGCGAGCACTCGCGTCTTATGCGGAATGGTGACATTGAGGCCATCGCGCGCGGCCGTACGCAAGCTGTGAACCGCGGCGCGCAAAGCGTCCGTATCGTGGGGGGGAATAGGGATAAGGTCGTATCGACCCGTCAAACCGCACGCGCGCAGCGCGGCTTGGTGCAGCACAGGCGAACGACTATGCTCCACCGGATAGCCGATGAGGCCGAAGGCGTAACTTCGCGCGAGCATGTGGCGCATCCTCAAGCCGAAGGGCCGGACGGACAGGGGTGAGAGCCCGCGCGGTCCTTCAGCCGCCGATCTGGCTCATCGTGCGGTCTTGGGGGATTTCGCCCTGAGCCAAGCCATGTCCCCAGGGCTTCTGCCACAAACTTTGCGCGATCAAGCGACGGAGGTCCTCCAGCGAGGCGCCATCGCGCAAAGGCGTGAGCAGATCCACCTCCTTTTCCCGCAAGAGACAGAGGCGCAGGTGCCCATCCGCGGTCAAACGCACCCGGGTGCACGATGCGCAGAAGGGCTGGCTGATGGTCGAGATAAAGCCCACCGTGCCCCGCGCTTTCGGCAAACGATACAGCCGCGCTTCCCCATCCAGGCGCCCCCCGTTGACGGGATCGAGGGCACCGAAGGCCTCGCGCAACTTGGCCATGACCTCGTGGGAAGTCACCAACATCGTGCGCTGGATATCGGTCGCGCCCGCGAACGGCATCATCTCAATAAAACGCACTTGCCAGGGTTTGTCCAGGGTTAGCGCGGCCAGGTCCACCACGTCTTGCCCGTCGTTATAGCCCCGAACCACAACCGCGTTGATCTTGATCGGCGTCAGGCCCGCGTCCTCAGCCGCTCGGATGCCATCCAGCACATCCTCGAGGCGTCCCCAACGGGTCAGCCGGCGGAACTTGGCCGGGTCTAACGTATCGAGGCTGATATTGACCCGTTGCAGCCCCGCGCGAGCCAGGTCGTGCGCCATGCGGGGCAACAAAATGCCGTTGGTGGTCATCGTCACCGTGCGGATGCCCGGCGTATGCGCGATCTCCCGCACCAAATCGACGATGCGGGCGCGCACCGTAGGCTCGCCCCCGGTCAAACGGATTTTGTCAAAGCCCAACTCAGCGAACAGCCGCACCAGGGTCAACAGCTCATCGTCTTGCATCAGAGCTTGTTGCGGCATAAAGGTCATATCTTCGGGCATGCAGTACACACAACGTAGGTTACAATGGTCTGTCACGCTGATGCGGAGGTAATGCAAACGTCGCCCGAAACGGTCCCAAGCCATAGCCATCCTCGACGGCGAATTTCTTAGAAAAAGTTCACAGAAAAGTATACCACAGGCCGGGCGTTGAGATTTTGTTGAGATTCTCTTTACATCACGTTATACGACTTTTGCTATACTGGTATTGTATCCGGTGGGCAAAGGCCGACCGTGCGCGTTTGTGACCTGCGACCCCGTTACGCCAAGGAGGTGCTATGTTCCCGTTGCGCGATACCGTCCCTTCTCGCACCTTCCCCGTAGTGACCTGGGTGTTGATCGTCACCAACACGGTCATTTTCTTTTATGAGGCCAGCCTCCCGCCCCATATGCAACAGCAGCTCATCGAGACCCTGGGCTTTGTGCCCGCGCGCCTTTTCGGTGGCCAGGCGCCGTTGTGGGGTTTGGTCACCCTGTTCACCAGCATGTTCCTGCACGGAGGCTGGTTCCACCTCTTCAGCAACATGTGGGCGCTGTACATCTTTGGCGACAATGTCGAAGAACGCATGGGTCCGGGCCGCTACTTCCTCTTCTACATCCTGAGCGGCCTGAGCGCGGCGTTGCTGCAAGGCATCCTCATGCCCACGAGCCAGGTACCCATGGTCGGCGCCAGTGGGGCCATCTCGGGCGTGTTGGGCGCGTACTTCCTCTTCTTCCCCAACAGCCGCATCATCTCCTGGGTACCCGTGTTCTTGTTCTTCGGCTACTACATTGAAGTGCCCGCGGTGTTTTACCTGGGCGTGTGGTTCCTCACCCAGGTCTATTCGGGCCTGTTCTCGCTCAGCCTGCCGCAAGGCATGCAAGGCGGCGGCGTGGCCTGGTGGGCCCACGTAGGCGGCTTTGTGTTTGGCCTGCTCTTCGCGCGGTTCTTCGCCCGCGAAGACTATCCGCGCTGGCCAGATGAATATTGGACGTGGTAAGACATTCTGCCTTCCGACTGGGAAGGCCAACCTTCCATCCATCATAGGAGGAGACCTATGACCTTCCTGGATCTGTTCTGGCTCTTCTTCCTCATTTCCTCCATGCAGCCCATCATTCGGCAACGGCTGTTGGAGAACGCGCGCTACCGTTTGATGCGCAAACTTGAACAAAAACGCAAGAGTCGCGTGATCCTCATGATCCACCGCCAAGAGGTGATCTCCCTCTTCGGCATCCCTCTGGCGCGGTATATCGATATTCAGGATTCGGAGCAAATCCTGCGCGCGATCAAACTCACCGACGACGACGTGCCCATTGACCTCATCATCCACACGCCGGGCGGATTGGTGCTGGCCGCAGGCCAAATCGCCCGCGCGCTCAAGCGGCACCCGGCCAAGGTCACGGTCTTCGTACCCCACTACGCGATGTCGGGCGGCACGTTGATTGCACTGGCCGCGGATGAAATCATCATGGACCCCAACGCGGTGTTGGGGCCGGTCGACCCGCAATTGGGGCAATACCCCGCGGCCTCGGTGCTCAAGGTCCTGGAGCAAAAAGAGCCCAAAGATATGGACGATCAAACCCTGATCCTGGCCGACGTCAGCCGCAAAGCCATCAAGCAGGTCGAGGAGTTCGTGTTTGACCTGTTGAAGGATAAGATGGGCGAAGAAAAGGCCCGCGAAGTCGCTCACAAACTCGCGACCGGCACGTGGACCCACGACTATCCCATCTTCGTGGAAGAGGCCAAGGCGTTGGGCCTGCCGGTCTCGACCGACATGCCCCAGGAGGTCTACCAACTCATGGCCCTGTATCCCCAAGCCCAGCAGCGCCGGCCTTCGGTGCAATACATCCCCGCGCCGTATGGCGGCGCCCACAACGGCAACGGCTCATCGTCATCGTCAGCCCTGGCCGCGAAGCTGCGTCGGGTGTTGGGCCCACGGATCTAAGCCCTGGGCCGCGCTGCAAACAACGCCGGGTTCGCGCCGCGGACCCGGTGTTTTTGCTTCAGGCGCAGGCAAATCTCGTAGCAGCCCATGCGGCGGGCGGCGGAACTCCACGCTTGACCCGCGGGCGGCTGAACCCGCCCGCTAGGAAGTCACCGCCGCACGCCCTGCGCGCTGGGCCAAACAATTCGCACGTAATTTTATGCTGCCGCGGGCTTCCAGCCCGCGGCGCTGCGGCCCGCGAGCGCGCCCATGGCCACCGGCCGCGGGGATTCGCGGGCGGCGGAACTCCACGCTTGCCCCGCGGGCGGCTAAACCCGCCCGCTACAAATTCACCACCGCACGTCCGCTCTGGGCCGAACCATCCGCGTGCAACTTTATACTAGCCGCGGGCTTCCAACCCGCGGCGGGGCGGCACGCGAGCGCGCCCATGGTCACGGGCGCGGGGATTCGCGGGCGGCGAAACCCGCGTTAGGCCCGCGGGCGGCTAAACCCGCCCGCTACAAATTTGTCGCCACATGCCGCCACGTTGGGCCGGGTGATCCGCGCGCAATTTTATACTAGTCGCGGGCTTCCAGCCCGCGGCGCTGCGGCACGCGAGCGCGCCCATGGCCTCATGCCGCGGGCGGCGGAACCCGCGCTTGACCCGCGGGCGGCTAAACCCGCCCGCTACAAATTTGTCGCCACGTTGGGCCGGATGATCCGCGTGCAATTTTATACTAGCCGCGGGCTTCCAGCCCGCGGCGCCTGCGGCATGCGAGCGGGGAGGCGGCGCTCAACCGCGACAGCCCCTTCGCCTCCCCCTCGCGTCGCTTGACATTGCTACAACATTTGCGTGCATCCTTTCGCTTCTCGGACCGGAGTATCTGGGATATAATCCCTCATGGAACCAAGTTTGCAGAAACCTCAAGGAGGCGCGTATGTTGCCGTTGGACCCTCCCCCGATTTTGGGTGTGATCGGTGGTTCGGGCTTATATAAGATGGACGGACTGACCGACGTGCAGGTTCTGGATCTGGATACGCCCTTTGGCAAGCCCAGCGCGCCCATCGTGATCGGCACGTTGGAAGGCCGCCGCATCGCGTTCTTGGCCCGCCACGGCCAGGGCCATCACCTTATGCCTTCGGAAGTGCCCTATCGAGCGAACATTTATGCGCTGAAGGCCATTGGCGTGCAGCGGGTGGTCAGCGTGAACGCGTGCGGTTCGTTGCGGGAAGACTTCGCGCCCGGGCACATCGTCATTCCAGACCAACTCTTCGACTTCACCAAAGACCGTCCACGCACCTTTTTCGGCCAGGGCGTGGTCGCCCACGTGAGCGTCGCGGACCCCTTCTGCCCGGACCTGTCCCAGCAGCTCTACGACGCCGTGCGTGCAGCCGGCGGTACGGTCCATCAAGGCGGCAATTTTATCACCATCGAAGGCCCGCGCTTCTCGACCCGGGCCGAATCCCATGTGTTCCGGGCCTGGGGCATGGACATTATCGGCATGACCACTTCGCCCGAGGCCTTTTTGGCCCGCGAGGCCGAGCTGTGCTACGCGGTGATGGCGCACGTAACCGATTATGACGTGTGGCACGTCAGTGAAGAACCGGTGACCGTAGAGATGGTTATCCAAACGCTGCAAAAGAACGTTCGGCTCGCGCAAGAAGCGATCCGAGTGTTGGCGCGCGAGCTGCGCGAAGAACGGCGGTGCGATTGCGAACACGCACTGGCCAACGCGCTCATCACCGATCCCAAGGTTGTGCCGCTGCAAACCCGCCGGCGTCTGGCCTTGTTCTTAGACAAATACTGGGAGGCGTAAAGCCATGAGCCAGGATAAGTACCGCATCCTCGTCATCGAAGACGACACCAACCTGGTGCGGGCTCTGCGGCGCCATCTCGAACTCGAAGGCTATGAGGTTGACACCGCGCTCGATGGGGAATCGGGGCTGCTGAAGGCCTTGCAAGAGCCCTTTGATTTGATCATTTTGGACTGGATGCTCCCAGGCATGGACGGTCTGGAAGTATGCCGGCGCATCCGCAGCCGCAACCGCGATATCCCCATCCTGATGTTGACCGCGCGTGACGCCGTGCGAGACCGCGTGTTAGGGCTGGATTCGGGCGCGGATGACTACCTCACCAAGCCCTTTGATTTCGCGGAACTGCAAGCCCGCATCCGGGTGCTGTTGCGCCGCACCCAACGCCGGGAGCAAAAGCCCAAGGAGTACCGCTTTGCGGATTTGGTCCTTGACACCGGCACCCGGCAGGCCCGCCGCGGGGATCGGGTCATTCCGCTCACCGCGAAAGAATATCAACTGCTGGAGCTCTTCATGCAGCACCCACGGCAGGTGCTCACGCGCGAACAGCTCTACGAGCGGGTGTGGGGGTATGATTTTTCAAGCGAAAGCAACGTGCTGGACGTGTACATCCGCTATCTGCGGCGCAAACTCGAAGCCCAAGGTGAACCCCGGCTGATCCACACCGTGCGTGGGGTGGGCTACGTCTTGCGCGAGGAATAAAACCACCCGATGATCAAAACAGCGCCTTCCCCAGCCCGGTCCACCCACTGGTCCATCCGACGGCGCTTGTTCGTCATCAGTGGGCTGTTCATGCTGGGGCTGGTCCTGGTCTTCAACACGTTCTCGTTCGTGGTCTTCCGTTACCTGGGCCAGCACTTGCTGGACCACAACCTCGCTGCCATTGCAGACCAGGTTATCCGCATGCTCCCCCAGCGGGAAGCCAACCCGCCGATGGTGCTGTTGCCGCCCCAGTATTCGGTGCAGGTTTGGGCTCGGCACAGCCATCGCCTGCTTTGGGCATGGCCTCCACCGAACACCGACGAGGTCGAACCCTTTGACCCCTTGCCCTGGATGCCCGACGCGCAGCTCGACGGGCCAATATACCGCGATGTCCGCTGGAACGGCCAAATGTGGCGCGTGCTCACCGTGCCCCTGGGCCAAGCGCGCGCGGGGCCCGGGAACCCGGGCCTGGTGGTACAGGTCGCGACGCCGCTGACCGTACTCCAGGCCATCCTGCATCAATTCCTCAAATGGCAGATCGCGCTCTCGCTCTTTCTGATCGGCGTGAGCATGCTCACACTCTATTGGATGACCAACAGCGTGCTTTATCCGCTGGAATGGCTCACCCGCATGGCCCAGGAAATCGTGAGCGCGGATGACCTTTCGCGGCGGCTCCCGCCCAGCCGGCGGAACGACGAGGTGGCCGCGCTCATTCAAGCCTTCAACGTGACCCTGGCCCGCCTGGAGCGCATCTTCGACACCCAGCGCCGCTTTTTGGCCGATGTGAGCCACGAGCTCCGCACGCCCCTGGCCATCATTCGATCGAACGCGGAGCTTATGCAACGCCTGCAAGCTTATGACCAGGAGGCCGTGACCGCGATCATCCAAGAAGCCTCACGGCTCGGGCGCTTGGTAGAAGACCTGCTCTTCTTGGCCCGGGCAGAATCGGGGCGTTTGCCCATGCGGCGCACCCGGGTTGACCTGGACGAAATCGTCACCGAAGTGCTAAGCCACGTGGGCGTGCTCGCGCGCGAAAAAGGCGTGCGGCTCATCCTTGACGACCTCGCGCCCTTGAGCGTCCAGGGCGACCCGGATCGATTGCGGCAGGCTTTGCTCAACCTGGTCAACAACGCGTTGCACTACACCCCGCCCGGCGGTGAAGTGCGGGTTGGGCTGCGCCGTTCGGGCAACGACGCGCTTCTATGGGTCTCCGACACCGGGCCCGGCATCCCGCCCGAGGACCAGCCCTACATTTTCGAACGCTTCTACCGAGCGGATAAAGCGCGCTCCCGGCGCAACGGCAAAGGCTTCGGCCTGGGTTTGGCCATTGTGCGCTGGATCGTAACGTACCACCAAGGCACAGTCTGGGTGGAGTCGGAGCTCGGTCGGGGGACTACCTTCTGGATTCGATTGCCTTTGGACGCGGGCGCGGTCGAGGCCCTCCCGGAGGAACCTTTGGCCGAAGAGGACGACGAAGCCATGCCCGGGGACGAAACCGCGAGCCATCCCCCGGAAGAAACGCAGCCGCACGACGAAGACGCCGAGGAGGAAGCGGCATGAGCGGGCACGAGCCGGCTTCGCGCGCGCGACGGGTGCGCTCGTTTGTGCGGCGGGAAGGCCGCCTTACCCCCGCGCAACGCCGGGCTTTGGTTGAGCTCGGCCCGCGCTACCTACTCTCGCCCGAGCAGGTCCTGGACCCTCTCGCGGTCTTTGGGCGCCGCGCGCCTCTGGTCTTAGACATCGGCTTTGGGGACGGCGCGGCGTTGCTCGCGCAAGCCCAAGCGCGGCCCGATTGGGACTTTCTCGGCGTGGACGTGTACCGCCCCGGCGTGGGCCGTTTACTCCGAGGGCTACACGAAGAAGGGCTGACCAACGTGCGCGTCTACATGGCCGATATCGTGGATTTGCTCCACGCGGGCATCCTACCTCCGGCCAGCTTCGACCGCGTGCAGATCTTCTTCCCCGACCCATGGCCCAAAAAGCGGCATCACAAACGCCGGCTCATCCAGCCCGCGTTCCTCGACGCGATCGCGCGCGTGCTCAAACCCGGCGGTCAGCTGCACATCGCAACCGACTGGGCAGATTACGCGGCCCACATCCTCGGGCACCTGCGTAACCATCCCGCGTTTCGCAACCTAAGCCCAACCGGCGCCGAGCATCCCCACGCCGCCCAGCTGCGGCCCGAAACCAAGTACGAACGCCGCGCGCGTGAACAAGGCCGCTCCGTTTGGGACTTCCTCTTCGAACGCATCGCCCAGGAGCGCCGCGATCCTTCAACCGGCCCGGGTGAAACCCAAGACGCGGGGACAACCATCCCCAAGGAATAAGGTAGAATACCCCCAGCCCGAATCGCAATCCGGCCAACAAGGGGGGCGAAGGACCGGGAGAAGCCCAAACGGGCTTCCCAGCGGCCACACGCCCCAAAGAGGATGAACTTGTGGATGGGCCGAGGGGGTAGCAGAAATTTCGCGGCAGCATTTTCTGATACGTGTTTGGGCACAGCCACCTCGCATCCATCCTGAAGGAAACTTGCTAGCAGGAGGACATCATGAGCGAACCGCTGGTGCGAACAGAAGTACGAGGCCGCGTGGGCGTGGCGCGGCTGAACCGGCCGCGCGCGTACAATGCGCTGTCGCCCGAGCTGATGCGCGAGCTGCTCGCGGTGTTGCGCGCATGGGACCAAGACGACGCGATCGGCGCGATGGTGATTACGGGCAATGAGAAGGTCTTCGCGGCCGGCGCGGATGTCAAGGCCATGAGCCAGGCGGACGCGGTCGAGATGCTGCGCTCGGGCTATATCGAGCTCTTCGATGGCCTGAGCACAATCCGCAAGCCCCTGATCGCGGCTGTGGCCGGCTGGGCCTTGGGCGGCGGTCTGGAGCTGGCTTTGGCGTGCGATATGATCGTCGCGGCCGAAAACGCGGTGTTCGGCCAGCCTGAGATCAATTTGGGCATCATCCCCGGCGCGGGCGGCACGCAGCGCTTGGCCCGCACGCTGGGCAAGTATCTCACGATGGAAATGGTGCTCAACGACCGCCGTTTGCGCGCGGACGAAGCCGCGCGCTTCGGCCTGGTCAACCGGGTGGTGCCCACCGAGACGTACCTCGACGAGGCCATCGCCCTGGCCCAAGCCATCGCGGCCCGCGCCCCCCTCGCGGTGCGACTGGGCAAGGAAGCGGTCAACTTCGCGTTCGAAAGCACGCTGCAGGCAGGCCTGCAGCATGAACGTCGGCTCTTCTATTTGCTCTTCGCGACCGAAGACCAAACCGAAGGGATGCGAGCCTTTTTGGAAAAGCGCGAACCCCACTGGCAGGGGCGCTAACAGCATTGGGGTTGAAGCTTCAGGAGGCCAGCCATGGGCCAATTTGATATCCAACTTCCCGAGGATGAGCAGGAGCTGCGCCGTCGGTACGAGGAACTCAAGCGCCTCATCCATTACCACAACTACCGTTACTACGTCCTCAACGACCCGGTTATCAGCGATTACGAATACGACCGCCTCATGGCCGAACTGCGGGCCATTGAGGAACGACATCCGGAATGGGTTACACCCGACTCGCCAAGCCAGCGGGTGGGCGCGCCGCCCGCGTCCGAGTTTCGCAAAGTGCGTCATCCCGCGCCCATCCTGAGCCTGGCCAATGTGTTCGACGATGCGGGCTTGGACGCATGGCTGCAACGCCTGGCCCGCATCGACCCCGCGGTACTGGAGACCGATTTCACGGTCGAGCCCAAAATCGACGGCCTGACCGTGGTGCTGCACTACCGAGACGGCACCTTCGTCCTCGGCGCGACCCGGGGCGACGGCGAAGTGGGCGAAGACGTGACCGCCAATCTGCGCACCGTGCGCTCGCTGCCGTTACGCATCCCCGTGCGGCCCGATGGGCCCAAGCCCCCGCCTTACCTGGTCGTCCGCGGCGAGGCCTTCATGACCCGCGAAGACTTCGAAGCCCTGAACGAACAGCTCCGCGCCCGAGGCGAGCGGACCTTCGCGAACCCGCGCAACGCGGCCGCAGGCTCCTTGCGCCAGCTCGATCCCTCGGTCACCGCGCAACGACCGCTGCGCCTGCTCACCTACCAAATCGTGGTCCATGACGGGCCCGACGCGCCGCGCACCCAATGGGACGCGCTGCACTATTTGGAGGCTCTGGGCTTCCCGGTGGTCGAGGCCGACCTATGCCCAGACCTGGACTGCGCGAAGCGCGTCTATCGCAAATGGCTGCAACGGCGCCCATACTGGCCCTACGACCTGGACGGGGTGGTCATCAAGATCAACGACCTCGAGCTCCAACGGCGCCTGGGCGCGGTGGGCAAGGACGCACGCGGCATGGTCGCGTACAAATTCCCCGCGCAAGAGGTGACCACCACGCTGAAAGACATCAAGGTCAACGTGGGCCGAACCGGCGTGCTCACGCCCTACGCGGAGCTGGAGCCGGTGGAAATCGGCGGCGTGGTCGTGCGCAAAGCCACGCTGCACAACTTCGACTACATCCGCGACAAAGACATCCGCATTGGAGACCGGGTGATCGTGCGTCGAGCCGGGGACGTCATCCCCTATATCGTCGGGCCGGTGGTCTCCGCGCGAACGGGGAAGGAGCGCGTGTACCAACCACCGACCCACTGCCCGGTGTGCGGCGCGCCCGTTCAGAAGGTCGAAGGCGAAGTCGCGCTGTATTGCAACAACGCGGCATGCCCCGCGCAGCTGAGCCGCAACATCGAGCATTTTGCCTCGCGCGAGGCCATGGACATCGAGGGCTTGGGGCGCAAAATCGCGGAACAGCTGGTCGACGCGAAGCTGGTCGAAGACGTGGCCGACCTGTACGCGCTCAAACCCGAAGACCTCCTGCCCCTCGAAGGCTTTGCCGAAAAGAAGGCGCGCAAGCTGGTGGAAGCCATCCAAGCCAGCAAAGATCGGCCCCTCGACCGGCTGATCTACGGCCTGGGCATTCGCGGGGTCGGCGCGGTGACGGCCCGGCTGCTGGCCGATCGCTACCCCGACCTGGATGCGCTGCGCCAGGCCACGGTCGACGAACTGGCCGCGATCGAAGGCATCGGTCCCGTGACCGCGCAGATGATCGTGGACTGGTTCAACCGCGAGCGCAACCAGCGCCTGCTGGAAAAACTGCGCCGCGCGGGCGTATGGCCCCGCTCGCAAAAAGCCGAGTCCCAGCCCGAAACCCAGCCCCTGGCAGGGCTCACCTTCGTGATTACGGGCACCTTGCCCTCCATGACCCGCGAAGAAGCCAAAGCTTACATCCAACGCCACGGAGGCCGGGTGACCAACAGCGTGAGCCGCAAGACCGACTTTCTGGTCGTGGGCGAGAACCCGGGGTCGAAGCTGCGCAAAGCCCAGGCCTTGGGCATCCCCACCATTGACGAGGCGACCTTGCGCCGCCTGGTCGAAGACCCCGCGTTTCGCGAACAAGTCCTAGCCCAGCGAGGGAAATCCCCATGAGCCACGCATGGCAAAAGCGCGCGGAAGACGAAGCCCGCATGCGCCGGGAAGGCCGGCTCCCGCCGGGCCAAAGCCTGACGCACAAGTTCCCGGTGCTGCACTACGGCCCCATCCCACCCTTCGACCCCGCGACGTGGGACTTCCGCATCTGGGGCGAGGTCGAGGAGCCGGTGCGCTGGACGTGGGAAGCTTTCCAACAACTTCCCCGGCGGCGCGTCGTGCTCGACATCCATTGCGTGACGCGCTGGAGCAAATTCGACACCGTCTGGGAAGGCGTGGCCGTCCGCGACCTCATCGAACACGGCTACCTGCGCCTCAAACCCAGCGCGCGCTACGTCATCCAACACGCGGAGTATGGCTACACGACCAACCTGCCCCTGGACGTGGTGCTGCAAGACAACTTTTTGCTCGCGACCCATTACAACGGGCGCCCGCTCACGCCCGAGCATGGCTATCCGCTGCGCGCGGTCATTGGCGCAATCCCGGGCCGGGAGGATCTCAAGGTTGTGTACTTCTGGAAAGGCGCGAAGTGGCTGCGGGGGCTCGAGTTCAGCTCGGTCGACAAACCCGGCTTTTGGGAACAAGCGGGATATCACAACGAAGCCGATGTGTGGCGCGAACAACGGGTGGCACGCTAACCGCGGCCAAGCCCCGCGCCGGGCATGTTGGCCCGCGCGGGGCTATTGGCTTGGGGCCGAAGGGTGCACGCAAAGGTTGTAGAAATGTCAGGCGACGAGGGGGGCGAAGGGGGCAGTCGCGGTTGAGCCAGGCCCAGCGAGCCTTGAGCACCGGCTCGTCGCTCCTCAGCTTCCACCCTTGGGCGCCGCCGCTGGAAGTCCGCGGCTAGTTGGTATAAAATTGCGCGCGAGCTGGCTGGGCCCAGCGCGGGGCGTGCGGTGGGGAATTTCTAGCGGGCGGGTTTCGTCGCCCGTGGGGCGAGTTCCGTCGCCCGCGAACCCCGCGGCATGGGGCCATGGGCGCGCTCGCGTGCCGCGGACGCCGCGGGCTGGAAGCCCGCGGCTAGGATAAAATTGCGCGTGAAGTATCCACTTCAACGCGCGGGAACGCATGACAGACGGCGAGGATAGCGGGCGGGTTCAGCCGCCCGCGGGCCAAGTGCGGGTTCCGCTGCCCGCGACATGGGCTTCAACGAGATTTGCCTGCACCCGGGTCGAAGCCAACCATCCTCAGGAAGAGCCAAGGCTATGCTACAATTGGGGCGCAACGCGTGGGGTGAAAAAACGGTTTTGGGAGGAAGCGGTAAATGACATCCCGGGAAACGCGCTGGCCTGAGACCTTAGGGATCGTGCTGGCCGCGGGGAAAGGCACGCGTATGAAATCCAAACGGCCCAAGGTGCTGCACCCCCTTTTGGGCCGCCCCATGGTCGAGTATGCCTTGCGCGCGGTCGAACAGGCCTTGGGCAGCAAGCCCGTCTTGGTGATCGGGCACCAGGCCGAAGTGGTCCGCAACGCCTTAGGGCCAGACCGGGCGCACTACGTATACCAAGACCCGCCGATGGGCACCGGCGACGCGGTACGCCGCGCGCTGGAAGCCATCCCGGTGGACCAAATTCAGACGGTCATCGTGACCAACGGGGATATGCCTCTCTTGCGCGCGGAGACCCTGCAAGCCCTGCTGCAGGCCCACCGCGCCCATTTGGGGCCAATCACCTTGCTGACCGTGATCCGGCCCGAGTCGCAAGGGTTTGGCCGGGTGATTCGAGACGCGGATGGTCGGGTCCTCGCGATCGTGGAGGAGGCCCACGCCACGCCAGAGCAACGCGCGATTCGCGAGCTCAACGTGGGCGTGTATGCCTTTGACGCCCGCTGGTTGGTCACCAACCTGCCCCGCCTGCCCCTCTCGCCCAAAGGAGAGTATTACCTGACCGACACCATTGCCCTGGCGGTGCAACAAGGGCTTGAGGTACGCGCGCTGCCCATGGATGACCCCACCGAAGCCCTGGGCGTAAACACGCGCGGCCAATTGGCGCGCGCGGCCCGAGCCATGCAGCAACGCATCCTCGAGCGATGGATGCAAGCAGGCGTGACTTTTATCGACCCGGATCGCACCTATGTCGAGGATACAGTCACCCTGGGCCAAGACACCGTGGTATGGCCTGACTCCTACCTCATCGGCAAAACCGTCATCGGCGAAGAGAGCGATATCGGGCCCAACACCTACATCCGCGATTCCCGCGTCGGCGATCGGTGCCGCATTTTCGCGTCGGTGATCGAAGAAGCCGTGGTAGAAGACGACGTCGACATCGGGCCCTATAGCCATTTGCGCAAGGGCGCGCATCTGGCCCGGGGCGTCCACATGGGCAACTTCGGCGAGGTCAAAAACGCCTACCTCGGCCCTGGGGTGAAAATGGGGCACTTTTCTTACATCGGCGACGCAACCATCGAAGAGGGGGTCAACATCGGCGCGGGCACGATCACGTGCAATTACGATGGCGAACGCAAGCACCCCACCTACATTGGCGCGCACGCGTTCATCGGCAGCGACACCATGCTGGTCGCGCCCATTCGCATTGGGGAAGGCGCGCGCACGGGCGCGGGGGCTGTGGTGACCAAGGACGTGCCGCCCTACACCTTGGCCGTTGGCGTGCCCGCGCGGGTGATCCGGCGCCTGCCTCGACCGAAGCCCTCCGAGCCTTTGGAGTAAACGCGAGTTCGACATGGAAACCATCCCCTCCTCCCTCTGGTTGCCCTTGGTGCTGTTGCTGATTTTGCTCGCGTGGGATTGGCTGCTCGTCGCGATTCAGGCCGCGCTCTTACGCGCGCCGGTCGGTGATTTGCGCGCGCTGTTGCACCACCGCGCCGCGCGCACCGCGGCCCTGGCCCAAGTGCTCGAACGCCGAAGCGCGCTGGCCCTGGCCGTTCGCCTGGGCTTGACGTTGGGACACGGCGCGTGGCTGCTCGCGTGGTTATGGCTGCTCGCGCAATGGGGTCTGATCCCCGCGACGCGGAACCTGATCTGGGTCGTGGTCGGCTGGCTGGCCCTCGCGCTGTCTGAGCTCCTGGTCGACGTGTACGCGCGTCGACGGCGCCCACGCCTGGCGCCCCGGCTCGCGCCCTGGGCCCTTTGGGTCACGCGGCTGCTCATGCCCCTGGCGACATGGCTGCAGCGCCACTTTCCGCCCGAGTCCGAGCGCGCCACGGCCTTGAGCCCGTCCATGTTCCAGCGCCTGCTCGACCTCGCGAGCGGCGAGCTCGATCCCCAACACCAACGCATGCTGACCGCGATCTCGCGGCTGCAGTTCACCCTCGCCCGCGAGATCATGGTCCCGCGGGTCGACATGGTCGCGCTCGACGTCCATACCCCGCTGCGAGAGGCCGTAGACCTGTTGCTGCGGACCGGCTATTCGCGCGTGCCGGTCTACGATGGCCACATCGACAACATCCTCGGCGTGCTCTACGCGAAAGAGCTGCTCAAATATTGCCATTTGAGCCACGGCGAGCAGCCCTCCTTACGGGCCTTGCTGCGAGAGCCGTACTTCGTCCCCGAATCGAAGCGGGCCGACGACCTCTTGCGCGAAATGCAGCAGCGCCGTACCCACATGGCTATTGTGATCGACGAATATGGCGGCGTGGCCGGGCTGGTCACCCTTGAGGATATCGTCGAAGAGATCGTGGGCGAGATTCAAGACGAATACGACAAACAGCCCGCGATGGAGTGCAAACCCCTGGGCAACGGCGCGTATCGGTGTCCGGCGCGCATGGATCTGGATGACGTGAACGACCAGCTGCAGACCCACTTTGAACGCCATGTAGCCGACACCCTGGGCGGCTTGATCTATACCCGTCTGGGACGGGTGCCCAAGCCGGGCGATCGGGTAATCGAGGGCGAATGGGAGCTCATCGTGGACGAAGTCGAGGGGCAACGCATCCTCAGCGTCACCTTGCGGCCCCATCGCAAGCCGGCGGAAGCGGAAACGGACACCCAGGAGGCGAAGCATGCTACGTCCGGATGAACGAGAGGCTTTGGTCGCGGCGGCCCTGGCCGCGCGAGAACGCGCGTACGCGCCGTATTCGCACTACCACGTTGGGGCTGCGCTCTTGCTCGCCGACGGGACTTTGGTCACGGGCGCGAACGTTGAAAACGCGGTCTACCCTTTGGGCATTTGTGCGGAGCGCGTCGCGGTGGCCAAAGCGGTCAGCGAAGGGCGACGCGAGTTTCGGGCCTTGGCGGTCGCGAGCGAGACCGGCGTCGCTCCCTGTGGCGCGTGCCGGCAGACCTTGCGCGAGTTCGCCGAGCACCTCCCCATCCTGTTGGTCGACGCGCAAGGCCGCGTGGTGCGCGAGGTCGACCTGGCCGATTTGCTCCCCTATTCCTTCAGCGCGGCCGACCTCCCGTCGACCTAACCCACGCCTGCGCGGCCCCAGGCCGTTCCCCTCGCCCCACCCCAACTGGAGGATCGCACCCGGTCCTCACTTTCTTTTTTCTTGGGTGCACGCAAATTTTGTAGAAACGGTCACGTGGCGAAGGGGGAGACATAGGGCGCTGTCGCGGTTGAGCCAGGCACGACGCGCGGCGGCGAGGATAGCGGGCGGGTTCAGCCGCCCGCGGGCAAGGCGCGGGTTCCGCCGCCCGCGGGGCAAGCGCAGGTTCAGCCGCCCGCGAATCCCCGCGCCCCGTGGCCATGGGTGCACTCGCGCGCCGAAGGCGCCGCGGGCTGGAAGCCCGCGGCTAGTATAAAATTGCGCGCGAATTATCCAGCCCAACGTGCGGGCATGCGGAGGGCGGGGAATTTCTAGCGGGCGGGTTCAGCCGCCCGCGGGTCAGGGTAGGTTCCGCCGCCTGCGAATCATGCGCGCAGGTTCCGCCGCTCGCAAACCAAGCGCGGGTTCCGTCGCCCGCGGCATGGGATTTGCCTGCCCCTTTTTTCTTTTGCCCCTTGACAGCAAGGGGCAAATACTTTAGAATCATTCCAAGTTTGGAGAGGTTACAAATGACTGGACACGCGACGACCCAATCCCAACCCACGACTTCGTACGAAGCCGCGGCCGCGCAACGAGAAGCGCGTTTTCTCGAAGCCCTGCAGGCAGCGGGGTTGCGCCTGACCGCGCAACGCCGCGCGATCTGCCATTACCTGGCGCGTACCGACGCCCATCCCACCGCGCAGCAGATTTATGAGGCGCTCAAGCCCCAATTCCCTTCGCTGAGCCTCACCACCGTTTATAACACGCTAGACGTCTTGGTGCGGCTGGGGCTGGTCTACGCGCTCGGCGGCGCGGGGGACCGCGCGGTGCACTACGAAACCAACACCGAACCGCACATCAACCTCGCGTGCCTGGTTTGTCACCGCGTGATCGACCTGCCCATGCCCGAAGTCGGCGCATGGCGAAGTCGCGTGGCCGAAGCGTCTGGGTTCAAAATCCTGGGCGCCCGCCTGGTCTATTACGGGGTCTGCCCCGAATGTCAACGCCAAAACCCAGCGGATGACAATCCACCCTCGGAATAAGGAGTATCGCATGAGCCAACCCACTGCCGTGCTAACGACCACCAAAAAGTCTCGCTTTCGCTTTTGGACCATGGACGCGATGCAACGCGATTGGTTCCTCACCGGTCTGACTTTCGTCGCGTTGGTGCTGGGCTACGGCCTGGAAAAATGGGGGCAGGCCCCCCTCGCGTCCAACCTCGCGTATGGGGTCGCGTATCTGGCCGGCGGCATCCCGGCCCTGATTTCGGGCCTCAAACAATTATGGTATGAGCACGAGCTCGACGTAGACCTGCTCATGGTCTCGGCTGCGTTGGGGGCGGCCTACATCGGCCACGCGGCCGAAGGCGCCATGCTCTTGTTCTTGTTCTCGCTCTCGAACACCTTGCAGGCTTACGCGCTGGACCGCAACCGTCGCGCGATCGAGGCCTTGTTGGACCTCCGGCCCCCGGTCGCGACGGTACACCGCGAAGGGCGCTGGGTCGAAGTCCCGGTGGAATCGCTCCAAGTGGGCGAACGGGTTCTGGTCCGGCCCGGCGAACGCTTCCCCATTGACGGCGTGGTGCTGCAAGGCGCGTCCGAAGTCGACCAATCGCCCATCACGGGTGAGTCCACGCCGGTCTACAAAGAACCCGGGAGCCAGGTCTTCGCGGGGACCGTAAACGGCACGGGCGCGTTGGAGGTGCAGGTCACCCGCCGAGTCGAAGACACCACGCTGGCCAAGATCGTGCGCATGGTCGAAGAAGCGCAAGAGTCCAAAGCGCGCAGCCAGCGCCGCCTCGAAGCCTTCGAGCGCCGGTACGCGGTGTTTGTCCTGGCCATGGCAGGCGTGTTGACCGTCGGCCTGCCCCTGGCCTTTGGGTATTCGTACCACGACGCCTTCTACAAGGCCATGCTGTGGCTGGTCGCGGCCTCGCCTTGCGCGTTGGTCATTTCCACGCCGGCGAGCATCATTGCCGCGTTGGCCCATGCCGCGCGACGCGGCATCCTCATCAAAGGCGGGGTGTACCTCGAAGACATGGCCACGCTGCGCGCGATCGCGTTTGACAAGACGGGCACCCTCACCGAAGGCAAGCCGCGGGTGCGCGCGTTGAAAGTGCTGAACGGCATGGACGAGAACGAAGTTTGGCGTTGGCTCGCGGCCTTAGAAGCCCATTCGGAGCACGCGCTGGCAAAGGCCATCGTGCAGGCCGCTGAAGCCCGCGGGATCACCTGGCCCCAGGCGCGCGAAGTGCGGGCTCTGCCGGGCCGCGGGGTGGAGGGCCAGGTCGAAGGCCACACCCTTTGGATCGGGAACCTGCGCCTGTTCCGCGAGCGGGGCGTCGAGCTGCCAGACGAGCTGCAGGCCCAAATGCAGGCCTGGGAAGAGGAAGGCAACACGGTCATCTTGGCCTATGACGCAGACCACGGGCAATGGATCGCGATGATCGCGATCGCGGATACGCTGCGGCCCCACGCGCGCGAGGTCATTCAAACCCTTCAGGGCATGGGCATCAAGGTCATCATGCTCACGGGCGACAACGAGCGCGTCGCCGCGTCCATCGCGCGACAGGCCGGGCTGGACGCCTACATCGCGAACCTGTTGCCCGAAGACAAGGTCACGGCCATCGAGCGGTTGCGGGAAGAGTACGAAAACGTAGCCATGGTGGGCGACGGCGTGAACGACGCGCCCGCGCTGGCCAAGGCCACTGTGGGCATCGCGATGGGCGCGGGCGGCACCGACGTCGCGCTCGAGACCGCGGACGTGGTGCTCATGGGCGACGATTTGCGGCACATTCCCTACGCGATTCGGTTGGCGCACAAGACGCGGCGCACCATTCAGCAGAACCTGGCCTTTGCCATCGCGACCATCGTGGTGCTCGTGACCGCGACTTTCCTGGCCGACCTACCGCTGCCGATAGCGACGGTAGGCCACGAAGGCAGCACGGTCGCGGTGGTACTCAACGGCTTGCGCTTGCTGCGTGCCCGCATCTAACCGACGGCCTAACGGTTCTGGGCCAGCCACCCAGGCTCCAAGCTCAAACGGCGAGGCCGCGCGCCTCGCCGTTTCGTTTTCCGCCGACGCGGAGCTCAGGGAACGGACGGGGGCAGCCCGGCGTGAGCGGTCGGGGTCGGACGCGCCCGGTTTGGGCCCACCGAGGCGCAAACCGCGGCGAGAGCCTGTAACCGCAAGCCGGGGCAACGCGTTAAAAACCAGGGGGCCTCGCCCCCGAGCCATGCGGTCGAGCCCTACCGCCCTCTCCTGGCTCTGGGGACGAGGCCCCGGATGTATCTTCTCGTTTAGGTCAACTCAGGACTACATCGCGCCGCTGCAGGCCGCCAAGACGGTCGCGAAGGCCAAGAGGGTCAGCACGACGGGCAGAAAGCGCTTCATGGCACTCCTCCTGCGATGAGATGAGTGAGGATAAGGGATTTGGGCCCAACCGACGGAGAGGGCTGCCGTTTGAGACTCAGGCCGTACATCGGATCGTTGTCCAGGGGATAAGGCCTTGTTGTATCGTTGATGCCTCCGAAGCGGCGAAGCTTCGCGGCCGATTTGCGACGTAGCGACGGTGCTGGGCCCTGCCTTGGCCTTGCGGCCTGGCCTGCAGGGGTCCCCCGAAAGGTTCGGGTAGCCTGTAAGCCGCATTCTGTCCCGTCGAGCGAGCCGCCTTCGGGGGACCGAAGGGATGCGGCCCGGCCTCGACGGGGGTGGTCATCTATCTACGCGGCCCACCCGGCGCTCAAGGGGTGCGGGCCACACCCCGGGGCCTTGCGGCCCCTTCGCGCCTGCTTGGCCTTGCTCCCGGCGGGGGTTGCCTGGCCACGACGGTTACCCG
>JAADEP010000139.1 GCA_013153335.1 Chloroflexota bacterium | reverse complement strand
TTTCGTAATGGCCGGCTGTCGCAAAGCGCAAGAAACGCCTGGACCGGGCCTGGGGATCCAGGCCCCGGTCCAGGGGCCGCCGATCCCCACACCCGCATCTGGGGGAGCGGGCGAAAGCGGCGCGGCGTCCGCGCAACGGGTCCAATGCCAGCCGCCGGCCGGTTGGGCGGTGAACATCTTCACGACCGAGTACGGCACTCCCGCGGTGGTGTTATACCCAGACGAGAACGCGGACGTTCCACCCGAGGTTCGGGCTCGCATTCCCACGCCGTTGCCCACGCCCACCCCGCCCGAGCCCGAGGATACTGCCTGGACCGAAGAGGCGGCCCCGATGGCCATGTTCTCCGGCCCGCGGGTGATCCTCGCACACCTGCCTCGTGACCCCAACATGAGCCTCAATGAGGATGACTTCTGGGAGGCCTTGGACTTCGTGCTCTCGCGGATGTGGGATTTCTGGCTCGAAGAGCCCCCTTGGGGCGAGGGAGAGCCCCAGATCGTCTCCATCCGAGGGCGGCCTTCGATCCAGACGGATTTCGAGCTGCCTGTGCCCAACGCGTCGAAGCCTTGGCACGCACGGATCCTTGTCCAGGAATATCGTTCGGGCGACCTGTTTGTGGTCTTTGGCTATGCCCCGCCCGAGCAATGGAATACCATCGAGGCCGTTTGGGAACAGCTTCCCGTCGTGTGCACGTGGTCGGGCGGGTGACGCGTGCGAGTTTTGAAACGTTTGTTTCGCTTTTTGCGTATTACTATAGATGGGTTGCGCGACAAAGGCCAAACGGGGGCGCGGGAGAGGAGGGATCAAGGGAGGTTGCCATTGCCGCTGGCCAAACACGGTGGCTCTCATGGCCCTTGGGCTGGGCCCAGGCCATGGAAAAGCACATCACGAACCTGTCCACGGGCCAATCCCTGGGGGCAGGTGAGGCGTACGTGGATGCTAACAATGCGTATGACCTTACGATACTCTATCCATGGAGGGTGTTATGTACCGCATCGGTGTGTTCGTTGATATACAGAATCTCTTTCACACGGCCCGCATTTTGTGGCCCGATCGGAAGATCAATTACCGAGTGTTGCATCAGTTCTGTTTAGAGGCGCGGCAGTATAAACCGCAGCCGAATCAAGTCTTATTCCACGCGTTTACCGCGGTCAACCCCGAAGATAAGGGGCAAGATCAATTCGTGCGCGCGTTGGCCCATCTGGGTTACCGGGTCGTCACCCGCCCCGTACGCCGGCTCCCAGATGGTGGGCTGAAGGGCAACATGGATTTGGTCTTGGCCATCGAGATCATCCGCATGGCGCCGTCCTTGGACGAAATCGTGCTCGTCACGGGCGACGGCGACTTTGCCCCGCTGGTGGAATATTTGGTCCAAGAGGGCAAGCTGGTGAAGATCATCGGTCCGGGTCGCTTGACCGCGCAAGAGCTGATCTTAAGCGCCCATCGGTATTGGAGCTTGGATGATATCGATGGCCTCTTGGTCGATGAAACCGAGACCTTTGAAGCCCCACAGGTAGAACCACAACTCTTCTGGGGCTAAGCCTCGGCTCTATTCTTCCCTCAAACAACCCTGCGCGAACCCCCATGACCGGGTCCTCGGCATGGGGGTTCGCGCGTCTTTCCCGGCCTCAGGGGCTAGCGCACCCGGCGAAAGACGTACAACTTCAACGGCGCGTAATCGCCCACCGCGGGCGGCAACGCGGACGAAAAGAAACGCACGAAATGGGAATTGCGCTTGAAGGGGGCGTCAGGCTGGAAGGTGCGGGTAACCACGGGATGAAGCACCCGGCTGACAAAATAGTGGGTCGAGAGGAAGTTGGGTTGTGGCCGATAGGTATCGGTCGCGAAGGGTTCCAACTCGGGCCGGTCGAAAAAGTCCTCGGGCAGATAAAGGTTATGATGCGCGGGTGGGATGGGCTCCATGCCGAATTCGGCTCGGGCCTCATTGAGGTTTTCAAGGGGCTTCTGGAAGGATTCCAAGAAGAGCAAATAGCCCCCAGGGCCGGCCTCGCGAGGCGGTCGTACCGCGCGAATCAAATGGCCTAACGCGGCTCGTTGGTCCTCTGGATCGAGCAGGTTGATCAACACTCGTTGGCTGATGAGAATATCGGGCTGGAGCCCGCGATGGAAGGCTGGGTCGCGAATATCGCCCGCGAGGATGCGCACTTGATCATCCCCTTCGAAACGCGACGCGGCCAATGCGCGCAGCGCGTCGACCTTTTCGATGCCCACCAGCCGCGCCTCAGGGAAGGCCTCGCGCAACACCGCAAGGGTGTAACCGTTGCCGCAGCCGACGTCCATGATGAGCGGTGCCTCCGATAGGCCGTGCGCGCGACGGTCGGCCAACGCGGCCGCGACAAATTGCACGATGGCCTCGGTCTCGCGCTGCCGGATGATCTGGTCAGCCATGGTACTGCTGGGCGAGAGACCGGCTTGGGCCGCAATGCGCTGGTAGTGCTCTTGGATAATGCGGTCGTAGTCCTTCATGCCCCTTCCTCCTGGCCCGCAGGTTCGGGCTGGCCGAAGATGCGCAGCCAATTCTCGCCGAAAATGTGCCGGATGTCGTCTTCGGTATAACCTCGGCGCTCTAGAAACTCGGCCAGCCGAGGCAGGTCCGCGATGGTATCGATCTCGGCCGGTACGCTCTGGACACCAAATCCGCCGTCGAAATCTGTCCCCAGGGCAACATGACGGACGTTCCCGGCCATTTGCGCGATGGCGTCGATGTGTTGGGCGACCACGTCCAGCGAAACCCGGTCTTTGGGCATGCCGGGCTCCCAATCCGGCACCAAAAATCGGTTGTAAGGAATGATGCCGATCACGCCATCGCGTTCGATTAGCTTTCGGATGACCGGATCCGAAAGAAAGCGATTGCTGGGCCGACGGACCATGGACTGCGGATTGGCGTGGGTCGCGACGATGGCTCCGTCGTAGGTATCGAGGGCTTCTAAGGCCGCGGCTTCGTCCATATGGCTCAAGTCGAGGATGAAGTCTTGTTCCGCCATCGCGCGCAACAAAGCTCGGCCTTCGGGGGTCAAGGGACCAGGCTCGCCCGTGCCGCCGCAGAAGCGCGTTCCCGCCCATGCCGGGCCGATTATGCGCAGGCCTTGTTCGCGCCACCAGGGCAACTCGTCGAAATCCTGAATCCCTTCGGCCCCTTCCATAAGCAATAGCAAGCCCACAGGATGCGGCCCTTCTCCCTGGGTCCAACGGCGCCAATGCGCCTGGACTTCTTCCGGGGTCCTGAGCAAGCGCCAATGGTCGGGATGGGCCGCGGTCCAGCGCTGATAATGCGCGAGCTGACCTCGATACACCCGCGCGGCTTCCTCGGGCGTCGCATAAACCTGCGTCTCCCAATCCCCGCTGCGCCGCCGGGCCGGAGCCGCGAATAAGGTGGCCAAGGCCAACGCGACGCGCCCTTGCTGATATTCCGGCCATCCGAGAAGGGTATCGCCGTTGACTTGCGGGGCGATGGACCCGGTTTCATGCTCGATGCGCCGGGTTTCATAAGCCGAACGGGTGTATTCGCGGCCAAAGGTGAGCGCGTTCCACGCCAAATCTTGGTGCGCGTCGAATAGAAGCCATGGGGTCGAGGCCATGCGTTACCTCCTCGTCGTTCGTCGACGGGCGAACCGCCGTTGTGGGGGCTTGGCATCGGGCGGAGGCGGTGGTGTGAGCAAAAAGTGGATAAAGCCGACCACGGCCAGGGTGCCTATTATGCCGCCCGCGAGGGAGAGGGGGCCTAACCGCCCCCAGGTCCAACCTTGCCGCAGGGCGAGGCTATGCCCGAGCCAAAACCCGGCCCATCCTAGAAGCACATATAACAGCAAGCGGCCAGGGCGGGGGGCCCAACGCCATGCGATTAGGCCGGCCAACCACCACGCGACCAGGGTGCCAAAGAAAAACGCGGGCCAGGTCATGGCTTAACCCCCGAAACGCACGCGCACCTGGCCATCCGGCTGGGGCGTAATGAGCGCATGGAAAACGGGTTCGCTCAAACGCCATTCCAATACGCGAGGCAGCAAAACATATAAGTCGGGCACCAAAGCGTGCTGGCCAAGGCGCTCAATCGGGATCCACGTCAGCTCGCCTTCGGTGGTAGGACGCAGCGCCGGCGTTTGGTCTTCAGGCAGTTCACCACGAAAGACGAACAACAACACCCCGACGGGTCGAACGTCGACCATCGCGGTGCCGCACAAGTGCAAGGTTACGTCAGTGAGCCCGGTTTCTTCGCGCAATTCACGATAGGCTGCCGAGAGTACATCTTCGCCCGGCTCAATATGACCGCCCACGCCGTTGTACAAGCCAGGGCCAACGGCTTTGTGCTTCGCGCGGCGCAACAGGAGCACGCGCGAGCGGTGCAGCACAAAGATCAGTGTCCGGGGGATAACGCGATACCGCTCGGGGGTGATGCCCTGGTCCATCGTGGCCTCGAACCGCCGGGGCGGGGAACGCCCCGCCCCGGTTGCTCAATCGGCTAAGTCGCGCGTATCTTCGGCCTCGGCCTGAAGATTGACGTAATCCTCCAGCCGCGGGGCTACAACCACGGGATGGATGTACGTATCCAACAAGGGCCGGGTGTTGGTCAAGCCCAGGAGCCGGAACAGACGTCGGAACTGTTCCTCCCAGTCCTGATAAATGCGAGCCTTGACTTCGGTTGGCATGGCCCAGATTTGTTTCTTGAAGGGCCCTAGCGCGCGTTTTCGGGTCTTGTAGTAGAACTGCTCGTCTGTCCAATCGGGCTTGCGTTCGTGCTGATGGTGCTGGTCCAAGTACGCATAGATCTCGGCTTTGAGGTCGTCGGGCATGTGCTTGTAAAGGATGTTCATAAAGTTGGTCGCGAGATGGACCTCCGCGGCTTCGGCCTCGACGAATTTGCTAAAGGCTTCTTCGGGCAAGGTCGAAGCTCCATGCTGCACCGCGCCGGCCAGACCGTATTCCTCGCGCGCGATGCGGCTGAGCAGGCGCAGGGTATCGAAGTCCACCTTGACTTTCGCCAAACTCCCGTCGGGGAGCACCACGCCACCGTGGTGGGTGCCGGTTTGAATGCTAATTTTGCTCAGCCCGGGGGTATTCGGCGCGATCTCGGCCAGGGTCGCATTGAAGCCGTCCATGAACGCGCGCAACTCCTCGGGAGTCGAGTTGTGGCCCCCGACCTCGCCGATCTCGCCGCCGGTCGACACGGTAATGCCCTCGGGCTCGAGGGTGCGCACATAGTGGGTGAGTTGTGCGGTTAGCGTGTAGTTGAGGCGTTGTTGTTCTTGCACCGTGGGCTGGCTCAGATCCACCAGGGTGGAGGTGTCAATGTCGATGTTGAAAAAGCCAGCCTTAAGCGCCTCGGCGATGAGGTCTCGAACGGCCTGGAGTTCGGCCTCGGGGTTCTTGGCGTAACGTTTGGCCGAGACTTGGAAATGGTCGCCTTGGATGAAGACCGGCCCCCGATGGCCCTCGACGATAGCTGCGGCCAGGACTTGGGCCGCGTATTCCGCGGGGCGCTGGTCCGTATAACCGATTTCGGAACGGGCGATCTCGAAGATGACGGGGCCTGCGTTGAGCTCGCGCATCACCCGAAAGACCGCGCGCGCAGCCAAAAAGGGCAGCGCACGCAAATTGATCGCGGGCACGGTGAAGCTCGGCGGCACCTCGCCTCGGCCCCGGGCCATGTAGAGGTCGTGGATCGAGGATGGGATAATCCCCAACGCCTGCGCGGTCGCGCGAATGAGGTACTGGGCCGCGCCCTTTTCCGGTCCTTCGGCCAGCGCCGCCTTCTCCGCCAGCGCGGGAATGTGGGTTTGCAGCGCTTCGGGGTCCAAGACCGTAAGTTGCCCTTCCACCCAGCGCACAGAAGGGCCTAAACTGGCCAACAATGGGTCCAAAGCACCCATGATAGCCTCCTCAGTTTGGTTTGAGCTATGCGATTAAGGCATCGGCATTATACCAGGCGGTTAAGCCGCGGTAGTGCCTTCGCGAATCACAAAGACACAAGGCGCTTGGTGCGTATGTTTGCCGTCGTGACGTACAGGAACGCCCAAAAGCTTTTGCAGCAAATGCTCATCCAGACGACATAGTTCGGGGTAGTCTGGGACCAGCGCCCGGTAGGGACACTGGCTGATGAGGATACGAGGCCCATCCTGATGGGCTTCCCAGCGCGGCGCGTAACGCCAGCCTTGCAAAATGCTCAGGGCCGTGGTGATGCGCTCGCGCAAAGAGCCGCGCAGGGGGGTGGGCAAATCCGCGCACATGCGCTCCGCGATTTGCTCCAGCACCTCGTCCATGGGCTGACCTTGCTCCCGGACCCAGTCCAAAAGCGCGCGTGTCAGCGGCTCGAGGTACATAGGCTGCGCGGCCTTGGTCAAGCGAAAGCGCTTAGGGGGCCGACCGCGGCCATAGCGAAACTTCGGCTGATAAGCTTCCACCAAACCCTGGGCGCTGAGGATCGCCAAATGATGCCGGATATTGGCCGGCGTCATTCCCAGCGCCTCGGCCAAATCCCGCACCTGCGCGCCCGGATGCTTGCGCAAAAACTCTAAGATGGCTTGCCGAGTTGGATGCTGCATACTGCTATTGTAGCGCGAATCCCAGATTTTCGCAAAAGCGGGGGAGGCGCGGGTGCACGCAAATGTTGTAGAAACGGTCACGTGGCGAGAGGGAGGCGCGTTGGGCTGTCGTCATTGAGCCAAGTACAGCGTGCCTTGAGC
>JAADEP010000009.1 GCA_013153335.1 Chloroflexota bacterium | reverse complement strand
TCGGGAGCGGGGTGATTGAGAGCGGGGTGAAACAGGTGGTGACGGGGCGGTTGAAGGTGGCAGGGGCGCAATGGAAGATGCGGAGCGGGGAAGCCGTGCTCAAAGCCCGCCCTGCCTGGCTCAACGGTGACAGCCCTCTTCGCCTCCCTCTCGCTACGTGACCGTTCTACAACATTTGCGTGCACCCGAATTCCAACGCCTTTTGACCCCTTGACAGTCTTATGGTAAACTTATATGCCTAGAGTTGGCGGGTGGGCAAACATAAGAGTTGCCTTAGAATGCTGTCGTTATAAGCCCGCGGGGCTTCTCAGAGCTAAATTCGTGTGCTAAACTTATCCTTAGCCATGGCGTTGTAGACCCAGACTTTTCTTAGGGAGGTCGTCCCGATGATGTCCGAGTGGATCGAGAAGTTTAAGGACTACCTTCAGCAGCAAGGCTACCGGCATATGACCCTGGTCGGTTACATTGACGATATTAAGCAGTTTTACGATTTTCTGCGCCGCAAGTTGGGCCGGGAGCCGAAGTTGTCGGATTTATCCCCCGAGGCTTGTCGAGAATATTTGGCTGAGCAGGCAAAGACCTATCGCCGAAGTACGTTGATGCGCCGCTTGGCCTCGCTCCGTAGCTTTCAACGCTATTTGATGTCAAATGGCCAACTTGAGCAGCCTTTTGTCCCGCCCACGCGGGAGCTTAATCAATATTTCGAGCAAGCTCAGGAGACGCAGGCCGTGGTTTGCTTCAATAGTCAAGAGCTCCTCACGTTGTGGGAGCGTTTGCTTCAGATTGAGACCCCGCGCGCGAAGCGAGATCTGGCCATCATTTCGCTTTTTGTGGAATGGGGCTTCCCCAGCGAATGGCTGATCCGCTTTACCCTGGACGATTTGGACTTGGACCAGGCGCGCATCCGGGTGACCGATATCGCGAAGAACGAGATCTGGTTCCCTATCAAAGCCGCGGTTGAACCCTTGCGCCGTTATCTCCAAATCCGTCCGCGCTTCAACGCGATGCCCGATACACGCGGCTTGTTCTTGAGCCAATTGGGCCGTTCGATCAGCCGGCAAAGTCTGTGGCAATCTTTGCGGTCGTGGGGCAATGTCTTGCACTTGGCCAAACCTCTCACGCCCCAAGCGCTGCGGAACACGGCCGCATATCGCCTCTCCCGCGCGAACGTGCCGCCCATTGTGCTGCAGCTCGCGTTCGGGCACACGAACCCGCTCTCGACGCGCTTCTTGATGCGCCGTCTCCATCGCGCGTGTGAAAACGAGGACGTCAGCTTGGTGCCCATCCTGCATCCTGACAACACCATCACCATGGAACCGGGGGCCGAGGAGCGTTTGGATGAGGAGTTCTTGAGCCGCCTCTCCGCGATGCCCTTCCCCTTGGACGGGAACTATGGCCCTCGGAACCGGGAGCAAGAGGAGGCCTAATGGGCGCGCGTCCGAACCTGCAAAAGCCGGATTTCTTCACTGAGCAAGACATCGACGCGGTCGCGGATGCGATTCGCGCGCGGGTGCCGGGCTTCGTGCCCCGGGTCGGGCTGATTTTGGGCTCGGGCCTGGGCGCGGTAGCCGAAGCCGCGTCCCAAGTGCGGGCGCGCATCCCGTACGCGGAGTTGCCCGATTGGCCCGAGGCCACGGTCAAAGGCCACGCGGGGCGGCTCATCTTGGGCGAGTGGGCAGGCCAGCCCATCATGCTGATGCAGGGTCGGGCCCATTACTATGAGGGCTACACCATGGCCCAAATTGGCCTGCCCATCCGGGTGATGCGCCGTTTGGGCGTGGAAGTGCTGATCGTGACCAACGCGGCCGGCGCGGTGAACCCCGACTTCGCGCCGGGCGATTTGATGTTGCTGCAGGACCACATCAACTTCATGGGCATGGCCGGCCTTTCGCCCTTGCGCGGGCCGAACTTGGACTCCTTTGGCCCGCGCTTCCCGGATATGGGGCGTGCGTATGACCCAGAACTGCGCGCCCTCGCGCGCCGCGTGGCCGAAGCCAAGGGCATTGAGCCCCTTTGGGAAGGAGTCTACGTCAGCGTCGCGGGGCCGCAATTTGAAACACCCGCGGATTTGCGCTTTTTGCGTCTTATTGGCGTAGACGCCGTGGGCATGTCGACCGTGCCCGAAGTGGTCACCGCGGTGCACAGCGGCATGCGGGTTTTGGGCATTTCGGGCATCAGCAACCGCGCGAACTTGGACGGCAAGACGACCACGACCCACGAAGAAGTGCTCGAGGCCGGCAAGCGCATTACCCCGCGCATGGCCGCGCTGATCGAGGGCGTGCTTGCCCAACTGGCGTTCGATGCTTAACCGGGTACGGGGCCCCGTGCCCCGTACCCTTTGCGTTTGCCCAAGGTGGAGGAGGGACCGATTCGCTCGGTAGTTCGCCTTGGCCGTCGCCATCCCCCGGATGCACGGGTGTTGCCTTGAGGCCTGGACATGTTGAGTTGGTTCGCACGCTATGAGCGCGTGTTGGTCCTCTTCCTTTTAATCGGCCTCTTGCTCTTTGCTCGCCGCGCCTGGCTGGCCTGGCAAGACCTGCAAGAGGCGGTTTTTCAGTTGGAACGGGAATACGCGCAAGAACGTTTGCGTCAGAGCTTATGGGCTTTGTTCCTTTCGCTGGTCGCGTTGGTCGTGCTTTTGGTCGGCGTTCACGGCTTGGGGACGGGCTCTGCAAGCGCGCCCGTGGCCGCATCTCTGCCCGATGAACCCGCCGCGACCGGTACCCCGGGTGAGGCGCCTGCGTTGGCGACGCCAACCCCGACCCCGTTGCCCACGGTGGCTGTCGAGGGCCGGGAAGGCTGCATCCCCGACAAAGTCATGATTACCGACCCCGGGCCTGGCAGCACGGTTTCGGGCGAAATTCAAATCAAAGGCACTGCATGGCTGGAAAACTTCGGTTTTTATAAAGTGGAATTCGCCCCGGTGGGCCAGAGCCTGTTCTTGACCATTGAAGCGGACCGCGTCCCCAAGGTGAACGACGTCTTGGTGGAGGCCTGGGACACGACCACCTTGCCCCCCGGTGACTATGTTTTACAATTGGTGGTGGTGGACAACACCGGTCAGGCGCTCTCGCCGTGCCGGGTGCGGTTCACCATCGCGCCGGCGGAAGAATAAGGCGGCTCGCGAGGCCGCGGGGCCGGGGCGAGCTGGCGAAAGCGCGCTCACGCGCTTGGCCGGGGTTCGTTGGTGTGAGGGGGACGTGTGATCCGTTGGCTGGCTTCGTTGAGCCAAGTTCTGTCGGCCGCGGTGGGCATCATCGCGGTTGGCCTGCTTCTTCATTTGTTGACCTACAACCTGCGTAAACGCATCACCCTCGCGTACACCATTTTGCTGCTGGCACTGACCGCGGTGTATGGGGGCCGGGCCCTTAGCAGCGCGAGCCCCTGGCCCGAAGCCCAAGCTTGGTGGCTGCGGGTACAGTGGCTGGGCACCCTTTGGCTCCCGCCCGCGTATTTGCACTTTTCCGACGCGGTCCTCGCGACCACGGGCCGGCCCTCGCGCGGTCGCCGACGCTGGGCCGTGCGTTTGGCCTACGCGCTGGCGGCCCTGGGGACTGGCGTCATGCTCCTCCGGCCGGAGTGGTTTTGGGCTGGCTTCGCGCGCGAACCCGCGCCGCATTTCCAGATCGCCTGGGCGGCCCTGGTGTTCGCGCTGTACTACGTGGTCATCATGCTCTGGGCCGTGATCAACCTGGAACGCGCGCGGCGCCGCACCCGAGTCGCCGCGTCGCGGCGCCGGATGACGTACTTGGCCTGGGCTGCGCTTTTGGTTGCGTTGGGCTCGTTCCCCTACCTGTCGTTTATCTCCTTTCTGAACACCCCGCGAGCGTGGTTCTTTTGGCTCTTTGCCACCGTGAACGACCTGGCCGTGGCTGTGCTTTTGGTCGCCATGGCCTATGCCGTGGCTTTCTTCGATGCCCCCCAGCCCGACCGTTGGGTGCAGACGCGGCTGCTGCGCTGGTTGGCGCAGGGCCCGGGTGTGGTTGCCTTTACCCTGGCCACGACCACCTTTGTGCGTCGCGTGACCGCCCGCACGTGGGGCGAAGCCTATGCCTGGTTGGTTCCCCTGACCATGATTTTGAGCTTTTTGGTGGGATTGCACCTGGTCCAATCCCTCATCCCCTGGTGGGAGCGGTGGGTGTTTCGCTGGCAGGAGGGCCCTGAATGGCAGCCTTTGTTGGATATGGAGCGCTCGCTCATGACCGACCGCGACATCCACCAGCTGCTCGAGGCCTTGCTGACCAGCGCGTGCGATCGGCTGCAGATCCCGGCCGCGTGGGTGGTGTTGCTGGAGGACGGCGAGCCGCGCTGGTGGATCGTCGAGGGGGAGGGCGTCCAGCTTCCGCCATTGGACACCTTACAGGCCGCGCGGGAGCAAGGGCCGCAAGGCATTCGCCCCGCGTTGGTCTGGGATGGCTGGTGGCTGTATCCGTTGGTGGGGCCCAAGGGGGCGCTGCTGGGGATTTTGGGCTTGCGCGAACCTACGGCTTTGGATGCGGACGCGCTCACCGCGCTTGAGGCCTTGGTCCGCCGGGCGTCGTGGGCCCTCGCGGAATGGCAGCGGGCCCGGCTTGTGGTCAAAGCCTTGCACGCGCCCGAAGCCCGGCCCGATCAGATGTTTCGCCTGCGCGCGGCCACTCGGTACGACCAGGCCAAAGCCCTGGCCCCATGGGACGAACTCCCGCCCGCGCCTGAGCTGGCCGAGTGGGTGCGGGATGCGTTACGGCATTATTGGGGAGGCCCGAAATTGAGCGAGAACCCCCTGCTCAAATGGCGCATTGTGCAGCAGGCCATGGAGCAGGGGCATGAGCATCCGACCCACGCGCTGCGCGCGGTCTTGCGTCAGGCCATCGAGCGCCTGCGTCCCGCGGGCGAGCGGCGGTTTACTTCCGAGTGGCTGCTGTACAACATCTTGGACCTCAAATTTTTGCAAGGGCACAAAGGTCGTGAGGTCGCGCGCCGCCTCGCGCTCTCCGAGGCGGACCTATACCGCAAACAAAAGCAAGCTTTGGCCGAGGTGGCTAAGATTCTGGCTGAGATGGAACGCGCCGCGCGCGCGGCCGCGTCCACGCCCACCGAGCCCGAGGTGACGAGCCCCGCGCAAGCCGCGCCTTCGCCCCCTTCTGCTTCGCATGCTCTTAGCGACCGTAGGTCCCGATAAGTTGCGCCTGGCTCAGAACGTGGCCTTCCATGGCCGCCAGCACTTGGGCTTTGCTCGCGGCCTCAGGCAGGCCCAGGCTGGGCACATCCAGCGCGAACAGCCGGAACACATACCGATGCGCGGGCCCGGGCGGCGGGCATGGACCCTCATAATACGCGTGGCCCCAGCTGTTGCGACCTTGGCGGCCTGGGGGCGTTTGCCCTTCGGCCAGCTGGGTCACCTGGGCCGGGATGTCGTACACGATCCAGTGGTCCCACACCCCGCCGGGCGCGTCGGGGTCATCCATGATGAGCACCCAGCTGCGGGTGCCCGGGGGCGTTGGCCCCCATTGCAAGGGCGGCGAGACGTTTTCGCCGTCGCACGTATAGCGCGCGGGTATCGGCCCTTGGTCTTCGAACGCGGGCGACGCGAGCTTCAGCGCCGCGGTCGGGCTGGATTCGGTCGCGGGGGCTTGGGCGGCCAGTGTCGGGGCCGGCGTGGCCGCCGGCTGGGCTGGCGCGGCAGGCCGAGACGCGCAACATCCGCTGAGCAGCCCGGCCATCCCCCCGACCCATAACCAAAACAGGATGCCATATCGCAACCGCATGCTAGCACCTCCTGGGTTGGGTTGCGGTCCGTCCTAGGGCGTTGGTGTTGCCAAGATTTGCGAGGATATGCGCTGATCCAGGGTTTGCGCCAGGGCTTGCCAATCGACCGGGGGCACGCGCGACCAGGTGCGCACATATCCCTCGCCCAAGACCACCGCGATCGGTCCGCGAACGAACGCGCCCAATTCCAGGGCCCATTCAGGCCCTTCGCCTTCGTTCAGGCGCACGGTCATCCGGACCGCGGTTGAGGCTTCGCCTTGTTGCCAGCCCAGAGGTTCGAGGGTGACGCGTTGCGGGTCGAACCACTCCAGGGCGTCGAGCCACGCTTGGTGCAAAGCTTGGGGTTCGGTCTGCATGCGCTCGAGGACCGCGCGGCGCTGCTCTGGCGTGAGCCAGGTTGCCGCGCCGAAAAACACGTTGAGGGTGACCGGGTCTTGGTAGCCGAACTGCACAGGGGGCTGGAGTGCGTGAGGGTCTCCGGTGACCAAAGTGGCGAGCACGCGTGCGGCTGCCTCGCGGCCATCGGGCGAGGGGCGGAATGCGACCAGGTCTTGCGGCAGGTCGCCGCGGGTGACGCGGAGGGCGAGGATGGGGTCGGGCGTGGGCGAAGGAGTTGGGCTGGGGGATGGGGAGGGCTGAGGCGTGAGTGCTCTTCGTGTAGCCGTCGGGGAGGGTGTTGGGGTGGAGGGCGGTAGCGGGGTGGTCGTGCGCGTAGCCGTGCTGTTGCAGCTGGGCAAGGCTAGAAGAAGGCCGATCCCCAGCAATAGCCAACCCCATCGGGCGCGGAGGCCTATCTTCCGGCGGCGCCCGTGTGGCCCCCGGAGCGGCGCGCGGCGCCGCGGAGGTTGAGCCCTTTGGTTTGAGGCGAGGGGCCCGCGCGAGGCCTCGCGGCGCGCAAACCACGACCGCACGCGGGCGAAACGCTGGCCCCGCGTGAGCCCGGGGCGAGGTCGAG
>JAADEP010000013.1 GCA_013153335.1 Chloroflexota bacterium | reverse complement strand
ACCGAGTGCTCGGCGTTGACGTGAGCAAATGGCAAGGCGAGATGGATTGGCTCCAAGCGGCCCGGCAGGGCGTTTGGTTCGCCTTTATCAAGGCCACCCAGGGGATCAACATCGTCGATCCCCAGTTCCGCCGCAATTGGGAACAGAGCCGCGGGCTGGTCCTGCGGGGCGCGTACCACTTCTATGACACCGCGTACGACCCGGTCGCACAGGCCGATTTTTTCGTGCGCGCGCTGCCGCCCCATGATCGCGGAGAGCTGCCTATGGTCCTCGACCTGGAACGCGGGCGCACCACGTGGGCGCATGTGCAACGGTTTATGGACCGCGTTCAGGCCTTGGATGGCCGGGTTCCGATTCTATACACCAGCCCGGGTTACATCGCGGCCTTGGGCCCGCCGCCCAAGCCCTGGCCGTTGTGGATCGCGCACTACGATGTGCCCGCGCCTTCGGTGCCGCGAGGCTGGGACCGCTGGACCTTCTGGCAATACAGCGCGACCGGCCCGGGCGCGCAATACGGCGCGAAGTCCAAATACATTGACCTCAACGTGTTCAACGGCTCGCTCGAAGACCTGATCTCCTTCATCGGCATGGATTGGGGCCGGGCGGCGTGGTGGCGCTGCGGCCGGCTCGAGCGCGTCGGCGGTACCGCGCCCGCGCCCGAGCCCACAGGCGAGCGGCGGGTGGTGACCGCCTACCGCTTGCGGGTGCGCTCAGGGCCCGGCACGCAATACGCGATCGTCGGCATCCTCACGCGTGGGGAGATCGTGACCGTTTACGAAACTCGCAACGGCTGGGGGCGCATCGGCAAAGACCGCTGGATCTCGCTCTACTACACCGAGCCCGCGTAGCGCGGAGGCTTAGGCCCGGGCCGGCGAGCCGCTCGTCCCTTGGGGAATGAGCCTGGCTCGCGCGAGCTTTGAGCCGGGGCTGACGCGTCTTCGCTCGCCCGAGGTCAGCGTGATGGGCCGTGGCGTTTTCCAAGGAGCTGGGGCCCCGCGGAGGTGAAGCATGCATCCCTTGATGAAAGACGCTTTTGCCCTCCGGCCGCGCCTGGTCGCGTGGCGGCGGGACTTCCACCAACACCCCGAGCTTGGCTTTCAAGAGCATCGCAGCGCGCGCATCATCGCCCAGCATCTGCGGGCGTTGGGATACCAGGTGCAGACCGGCGTTGCCGAAACCGGGGTCGTTGCCGTGGCCGAAGGTTCGGGCCCAGGGCCGACCGTGCTCTTGCGCTTTGACATGGACGCGCTGCCGATTCAGGAAGAGACCGGCGCGGCCTACGCGTCGCAGAACCCCGGCGTTATGCACGCGTGCGGCCACGATGGCCACATGGCCATCGGCCTGGGTGTCGCGCAGCTGCTGGCCGCGCGGCGGGACACGTGGCCGGGGCGGGTCAAGTTCATGTTTCAGCCTGCGGAAGAGGGCCTGGGCGGCGCGGCGCGCATGATCGAAGCCGGCGTGCTCGAGAACCCGCGGCCGGATTACGCGCTGGGCCTGCACTTGTGGAACGGTTGGCCCGTGGGCTGGGTGGGCTATACCCCCGGGCCGGCCATGGCGGGCGCGAGCATGTTTCGAGTTGTCTTACAGGGCCGGGGAGGCCATGGCGCCATCCCTCACACGACCCGCGACCCCGTGCTCGCGGCCGGGCACGTCATCACCGCGCTGCACACCATCGTCAGCCGCAACGTGCCGGCCCAGGAAGCGGGTGTGTTGAGCGTGGGCGCGGTGCACGCGGGCCACGCGCCCAACGTAATCCCCGAGACCGCGACCCTCGAAGGGACGCTGCGCGCGTTTCAGGCTGAGACGTTGCGCTTGCTCGAACAGCGGGTGCGCACGGTCGCGCAGTCGGTCAGCCAGGCTTTTGAGGTTCAAGCGGATGTGAGCTTTCACGACCAAGTGCCGCCCTTGATCAACGACCCCGAGGTTTGCGCGCGAGCCCAACAGGCTGGCGCGCGCGTGTGGCCCGAGATGAACGTGCTCACCGATCATCGCACCATGGGCTCTGAGGATATGGCGCTGGTCCTGGCTCGGGTGCCGGGGTGTTATTTCTTCGTCGGTTCAGCCAACCCCGACCGGGGGTTGAACGCGCCGCACCATCATCCCCGGTTCGACTTCGACGATGAAGACGTACTCCCGCGAGCCACCGCGCTCATGACCGCGGCCGCGTTGGAGGTGCTGGGTGGATCGCCTTAAAGCCAGCCTGGGCGTGTTGCTCGCCGCGGCATTGCTGTGGCTGCTCGGGGGATGGCTGATCCTGGGCGGGCCACCGCACCGAACCTACAACCGTACACCCACCGTAGTTCTACATCTGCTCCTTCGCCCGAGTTCCACCCCAACCTTAACCCCGACTCCATGGCCGAGCCCGACCTTCACCCCGAGCCGTTCCACGCGCGAGACCGGCGGCATCGCGGTGGGGCAATTCGTGCAGGTGCAGGGCACCCAGGGTCTGGGGCTGCGCGTGCGTGAAGGACCTGGCTTGCAACGCCGGGTTCTCTTTTTGGCCCGCGAAACCGAAGTCTTTCGGGTGGTGGATGGCCCGGTTGAGGCCGACGGCCACGTGTGGTGGTATTTGGCCGCGCCCTATGCCGAATCTCGGCGGGGTTGGGCCGTGCAGGATTTCCTCCAGGTGCTCCCGTTGACCCCCACGCCGCCCGCGCCGTGACCCACCGGGCCGCATCCGAGGTTCCCCTTCCTGCAAAAAACAAAGGGTTTAGGATGACCTGGCCGCGTGGACCACGCGCGTTTGCGGGATTAGGGTTCGACCGGGAGCACAATATCCCGCTCGAAGCAATCGCCCTGCAGATAATCCTCGGTGCACATGCGCGCGCGGATGTAGAGCGTGTCCGAGCCTGGGTTGAGATCTCGCACGGTGATCATGCCGGTTTCGCCGGGTAGAAAGCGGTCATAATGGCCCTGCCGCGCGCAGTCCAATCCCCAGAAAAAACGCTCATCGAACCGTTCGCTCACAACCCCGTTGGTAGATTGCACTCGAAGCTCGCCCGATTCAATGGGCACTGTTCCTCGGTTGATGATAGAGAACGTCACGCCCACGTGCGCGGCGCCGCAGCGATAGCGCCCCGCGTAGGTGAGGGAAAACGCGGCCGGGAGCGCGGGCGGTGTGGCCGCGAGGGGTACCGCGTCGAGCGAACCCTCGGTCAGGGCGATGAAACGAGCCAGGGCCCAGCAGATGTCGCCCGTAGTGGGTTCGCGCACTTGCACGAACCGCGTGCCCTCGACCGTGGCTTGACCGAGCACCGTAACCGGGTCGCCCGCGTGGAGCAAGGTCACGATCGGATACCAACTCCCTGGGCCGATGCGGCAATTGACGTTCCCGGTGGCGCGGCCTGCCAACCCGCGCGGGGTTGGGTTGGGCGTGGGGGACAAGGTCGCGCGGGCCGTGGGGCTGACCTGGGCCGCGTGCGGGGTGGCCCGTACGGTCGGGGTAGCCCCAGGCCCCGGGGTCGGCGAGGCGAGGGGCGCCGGCTCCGCGGTCCGCGTCGGCGTGGCCACGGCCTGCATGGTCGCGGCCACGATGGTTTGAGCCGCCATCGCGGCCGCGGTTCCGGCCAAATCGATGGTGGGCTTAGGCGACGCCTGGCAGCCCGAGCCGCTGAGCAAGGCGCTGAGGCCCCAAATCAGGCTGAGCAGGAACGTGGACTTGCGGGCGCGAATGCGGGACATAGGCATCTCCCGACGTGTGTTGCAGGCAGCTGATCCAACGCAACACCGGTTGTGCGAGCTCAGCTTCCGATCCGTACCATAACACAACGGCTGCGGTCCATTCGGGATGCTGGAGCTCGCGCACGCGCAAGAGTCGCGGGTCGCCTTGCGCGCGGCGCCAAGCCAGCCAACCATGGGGCAGCCATCCGACGCTGCCTTGGGTGATCAGCAAGAGCTCGATCGCGAGCTCGGGATCGGGCGCGAGCCGCGCTTGAGGGTGATAGCGCCAGCGAGGGCCGACCAGGGCGGTGAGCCCTTGGCCGAGCGCGCTGTTGGGCCAGGGGGCCAAAGGGCGGATGGGGATGTCGGGCCACGTGGGCCGCAGCTCCGACCAGCGGGTGACCTGGCCAGTCCAGAGCGCGCGCCACTCCTCCAGGGTCAAGCCTTCTTCAGGGGGCACTTCAGGGCTGTGCGGACCCAGGACCGGGTGCGCGGTCTCGGTCCCCAGGGCGAAGGCCTGCCCGTGGGGCGGGGGCTCGCCCCAGATCAGGCGCCACACTGTTTCGTCGGCGTTGGGTTGCGGGGCTTCGGTCAAGGTCTCGCGGACCGTGAGCAGGATGGGCCCTTCGCTCGCGCAGCGCGCCAAAGGCTCGTCCCACGCGGCGAGGCTGGGCTCGCGTTCGACGGTCACGCGCGGCGCGGGGGTTGGGGTAGGCGTCGGCGTGGACGCCCGGGGTATGGCGGCCTGGCACCCCGTCGCCAAGAGCCCCCAAAGCAAACTGCTTAGGACGACCAAGAGCTTTCGTCCCATCCCTCTTGCCCTATTAGGGGGACGAACGCGACCGGGTCAAAGGTCTCGCGGAGGAAGGTGTCGCCTTGTCGGGTCCAGCGCTCGATGACCTGGCCGTGCCGGTGCCCGACCGGGATCACCAGCCGCCCCCCGTCAGCTAGCTGGGCCAGCAGGGCTTGGGGCACTTGCGGGGCCGCGGCCGCGACCAGAATCCCGTCATACGGCGCGGCTTGGGGCCAGCCCAAGGTCCCATCCGCTACGTGGACGTGCACGTTGTCGAGCCCTAGGCGGGCCAGGCGCTCGGCCGCCTGCGCGGCCAATTCGGGGATGCGCTCGACCGTATGCACTTCATCGGCCAAAAGTCCCAGCAACGCGGCCTGATAGCCCGACCCGGTCCCTACTTCCAGTACTTTTTCGTGGGGCTTGGGGTCGAGCAGTTCCAACATGCGTGCGATAATGTAGGGCTGCGAGATGGTCTGGCCATAACCGATGGGCAGGGGGCCATCCCGATACGCCCATGCCTGGTCTTCGGGCCGCACAAACCAATGCCGGGGGATCGCGCGCATCGCGGCCAGCACGCGGGGATGGCGCACCCCGCGCGCGACGATTTGCTCTTGCACCATGCGTTCGGCCTCTTGGGGCCATTGGGGACGCTGCGGATCGGGGACGTAACTCATGCTCGGGCCTCCTGTTGCCGGTATTCCTCCCGCAGCCGTTGCGCGATGGCGCGATCGACCTTGCCCATGGGGTATTGGTCCAGTTGGTCCAGAGGCACCCAGGCGAGCTTCTGGTGATACAACGGCTGGGGTTCGCCCTGAACATAGACCACGCGCAACGCGTGCAGGGTGATGCGAAAATGCGAATACGCATGCCTGAACGTGCCCAACCGGGGGCCCGGGACGATCTCGACCGCGAGCTCTTCGCGCCATTCGCGGCGCAGCGCGTCTTCGAGGCTTTCGCCGGGCTTGACCTTGCCGCCCGGGAATTCCCACAACCCGCCGAGCATCGCATCGGCCGGGCGTTGGGCCAAAAAGACCTGATCCCCGCGTTGCCATACGCCCGCGACCACGAGGTAATGGGGGATGGCCTTGCGCGGCTGGCGCCGCGGCCATTCGTGTTGTTTCCCTTCGTGGAACGCGCGGCACCAGGGCCGCAGCGGGCAGGCCTCGCAACGGGGTTGGCGGGGCGTGCACACCTGCGCGCCCAGGTCCATTAACGCTTGGTTGAACGCGGCGCTCTGCCCGGCCGGGATGGCGGGCTCGGCCCGTTCGCGCAGCTCGCGCGCGGCGCGCGGGGTCTGGATGGGATGGTCGACGCCGAAGAAACGGGCCAGGACCCGCTTGAGGTTGCCATCCAGGGCGAGCACGGGCCGGTTATACGCGATGGCCGCGATCGCGGCCGCAGTATATGGCCCGATGCCCGGCAGGCGTTGCAGCTGCGCGGGGTCGTCGGGGATGCGGCCTTGGTGTTCGGTCATGATGCGCTGGGCGGTTTGGTGCAATTGCCGCGCGCGGCGGTAGTAGCCCAACCCTTCCCACAGGCGCAGCACATCGGCTTCGTCCGCCTGGGCTAAGCTTGCCAGGTCCGGAAAGCGCGCCATCCAACGCGTGAAATACTCGCGTACGGTCTCGGTGCGGGTCTGCTGAAGCATGAATTCGGAGACCAGCACCGCGTAAGGCGTGGGGTGCTCGCGCCAGGGGAACGACCGGGCATGCTGGGCGTACCATTGCAGCAAAGCCGCGGTCCAGCCCGACGAATGCGCTTGCCCCGGAGTCGCCCCGTGCTTCATAGCTGAAACGTATCCCGATGGGGTACGACCTTGAATTGGATGTCGGTGACGTAGTTCTCCAAGCGGCGCAGCAAGTTTTTCCATTCGGGTGATTCGAGCACCCGTTGTAGGACCGCTTCGTTGGGCGCGCTGATGCCCGTCAAAATTTGGGGATAGTCGCCGTAGACGGTGTACCAGGCGTCTTCGGGGTTGAGCCCCATCTCTTGCAACGCGGGAATGAATTCTTGGACCAGAAACTCAAAATACTCGCGTTCTCGGCCCTGCTGGATGTTCCAGGTCATAAGTAATTTGACTGCCACGGTTTCCTCCCTATCCAAGTCCAACGTACGAGGGACAAGGGCCGACAGATTAGGCAGTCGGAGCCTCTAAGACCACGACCTGGGTTTCGTTCGGAACTTGGCTCGCACGAAGCTTGAGGCTGGGCCGCGGCTGAACCTGCGAAATCCCCATCTCTTTGAGGAAGCGGTCGACCGGGGCCAGGTCCTTCATCGTGCTGCCGGGGGTGCGATAGGCCATGGGAATCACGATATTGGGCTCCAAGAGGCTCACCACCTCGGCAGCGGCCGACGCGTTCAGGTAAGGGCCCCCGCCCACCGGCACCAGGGCAACGTGAATGGGGCCAATAGCTTCGATTTCGCTTTGCGACGGCACGCGGTCCAGGGCTCCTAAATGGGCGATGAGAAGGCCATCGTAATCAAAGGTGAACAGCACACGCGGTTCTTTGAGCGGGTCGATCTTCTTTTTGCGCGGCGTGAGCTGAATGCCGATGATGAAGACATCTCCGATTTCATACTCGCCGGGCCGATCCAAAACGCGCTGAACCCCGCGCAAGCCCTTGACATAATGATGAGCAGGATGCGGTTGGCTGACGGTGACCACATCCGCTCGAGTGCGTAGTGCTTTGTAGCCCGCAACGCGGGGGTCATAGGGGTCGGTGACGACCGTGGCCTTGCCTCGTTGGCTCAACCGAAACGCCGCATGTCCCAGCCAGGTGATCTCCATGGCTTCCTCGTGGTGATAGGCTGGTGCGAATTATACCAAAGTAAGGGGCGCCGCGAAGGTTCGGGCGCCCCTTCTGTGGCCTTCCTTAGCAATCGGGCTTGGTCGCTTTCCCCTCCGCCCCGGGGATGTGGATCGGCACCGGCGCGGTGCTGGGTCGGAGGCGCATGTTGATCAATTCGACGAAGAGGGAGAAGGCCATCGCAAAGTACGCGTAATTGCGCAAGTGCAGTTGGTGGGCCTTCTCAGGCGCCCAGCCTTCGATGACCAACATCGAACCGATGAGGATCAAGAAGGACAGCGCGAGCATCTTCATGGTCGGGTGGCGGCGGATGAAGTCGCTGATCCAGGACGCGAAGAACATCATGACCCCGGCCGCGATGACGATGGCCGTGATCATAACCGGCAACACGTTCGAGATGCCCACCGCGGTGATCACGCTGTCCAAAGAGAACACCACATCAATCATGACGACCTGGGCTAACATGGAGTACAGGTTCAGCGGCTCCAATTGCGACTCGTGGATGCCCCGGCTCGCGGCCTCGAGTTTCTCATGAATTTCGTAGGTGCTTTTGCCAATAAGGAAGAGCCCGCCCAGGATCAAAATCACATCTTTGACGCTAAGCGCACGGCCAAAGAGATGGAACGCGTGTTGGGCCTCTAAGGATTGGACCCAACTGATGGCCAGCAACAGCGCGATGCGGCTGAAGACCGCCAGGCCAATGCCCAGCCGTTGGCCCAGGGTGCGTTGATGCTCAGGCAGGCGGTTGGACAAAATGGAGATGAACACCACGTTGTCGATGCCCAGCACAATTTCCAAAGATGTGAGCAACAACAGGGCCAGGAGGTTTTCCATGGTAAACAGCTCAGCCATCGACGTCCTCCCTTGGGTGAGGTTGGGGTGAAGGCGGGGCGGTGGGGACCGCGCGGCGCAGGGCCGCGACGCCGGCTTCGATGCCTTGGGGATGGCGAAAGATGGCGCTGGCCGCGACGAACACCCGCGCGCCCGCGCGATAAGCCTGGGGGAGGGTTTCGGGGTTGATACCGCCGTCGACCGCGAGGGTGACCGCGGTCCGACCGGCCGCGTCGAGCATGGCCCGCACCGCGCGCACTTTGGGCATGACTTCGGGCAAAAATGCCTGGCCCGCGAAGCCAGGGTTGACGGTCATGACCAGCACGTGGTCGAGCAGGGGGAGAATGGGCGTGAGCCAACGGTGGTCGGTACCGGGGTTGAGCGCGATGCCCGCGCGTTTGCCCAAGCTGCGGATGCGCTGTAACACGCGGTGGATGTGGGGCGTAGCCTCGATGTGCGGGGTGAGGATGTCCGCGCCGGCTTGGGCAAAGGGCTCGACCCAGCGTTCGGGTTCTTCCACCATAAGGTGCACATCGAGCACCGCGCGCGTGGCCCGACGGCACGCCGCGACCACTTGCGGCCCCATGGTCAGGTTCGGCACAAAATGCCCGTCCATGACGTCCAGGTGAATCCACGCCGCCCCGGCCGCGACGGCCCGCTGGCACGCGTCGGCCAAGTGGCCGAAATCCGCGCTCAAGATAGAGGCCGCGAAAATCACGGTTTCCGATGCGTCTGACACGCTTCCCCCTTCCTCAATGCCGGAACAAGAAGTATACCCACAGCCACAAGGGAACCAATCCGACGACCGCGATCAGGGCCAGAATGGCCAGGGCTAGCGTGCCCGGATCCCACAGGCTCTCGGATTCGGGTTCCATAAAACCTCCTGGTTGGGGCGCGGCGACCGGCGTCGCGGGAGCCTCGCCTTCCTCGGTCTCGAAGGCTTGCGCAGGCCGGGTGACGGGCGCGGGTTCCTCGTGTTCGGGCGCGAGCAAGGCGGCCCTGGTTGCGGCTTCGGCCTGCGCGTCTTCGTCCTCGGCCTCAAGGGGCTCGGACGCGAATTCGGGCTCGGCCTCGCCTCGCGCGGGCGGCGCGGTCGAGGGTAAGGCCATCGAGGCCGCGTGGGCTTCGTCCTCGAGGAAGTCCAACAACACGCGGCCCATTTGGTCCGCGGTGCGAAAGCGCCGGGTAGGGCGCTTGTCCAGGGCCTTGAGCACAATGGCCTCGAGGCGCTCGGGCAGGTCCGGGCGATACGTGCGCGGCGGGATCGGCGTCGCGTGCAAGTGCGCTTGCAAATAGCCTTCGGCCGAGTCGGCCTGAAAGGGGTACCGCGCGGTGAGCGCGCGATAGAGCACCACCCCAAGCGCGTACACATCCGACGCGGGCACGAGGGGCTCCCCACGGGCGTGTTCGGGCGACAGATAGGGCGGCGAGCCCCACACATAGGCGGGCCGTTCCGAGGTCGGCCCCAGGGCTTCGTACGCGCGCGCGAGCCCAAAGTCCGCGACCTTGAGCCGGCCATCGGGCCGCACGAGAAAGTTGCCGGGCTTGACATCGCCGTGCACCAGTCCGGCGCGGTGGGCGTAGCCCAAACCCGCGCTGGCTTGAATGATGTAATGCAGGGCTTCGTCCAGGGGGAGGGGCGCGCGCGTCTGCAAAATCGTTTCTAGCGTCGTCCCGGGCACATATTCCATGACGATGTAGAGGTCTTGCGGCCCAACTTCGACCACGTCATGTACGGTCACGATATTGGGGTGATTGAGCTGCGCGGCGAGCCGGGCTTCGTCCAAAAAACGGCGCCGAAACTCGGGCACCCGCGCATAGTCAGGGAGCAAGCGCTTAAGCGCGACCTGGCGTCCGAGCTTATGGTCATACGCGAGGAAAACCTCGGCCATACCGCCTTTGCCCAGGCGGCGCCGAATCTCATAGCGTCCGGCGATCCGTTCGTTCGACGCAGAAGCGGCTTCGGTACTCATCGGATATAGTTTACCGCGCTTTTCTTTGTTGCGGGCGTCGGAACCCGCGCTTAACCCGCGGGCGGCTGGAACCCGCCCGCGAAAAGGCGCCCGCGCGTTGGGCCGGATGGTTAGCCCGCGGTTTTATGCCAACTAGCCGCGGGCTTCCAGCCTGCGGCGCCGGCGGCGACGCGAGCCCACCCCCGGGGGGCGGGCGGCTGAACCCATCCGTGAAAAGCGGCGCGCCTGAGGTTTCGAGCAAGCCGCGCGAAGATAGGACATATTTTTGGTCTATATCTGTCGGCATGCTTCAGCATGCCGCGGCCTTCCCACCCACAGGCGTGCGAACGGCGGGACCCGCGCTTGATTCGCGGGCGACGGAACCCGTGCTTGGCCCGCGGGCGGCGAAACCCGCCCGCTACAAATTCACCACCGCACGCCCGCGCGTTGGGACGAAGCACCCGCGCGCGATGTTATCCTAGCCGCGGAGCTTCCAGCGCTTCCCGTAAAAATGTCGCTCGCGCTCTGCTCAAGGCGCTTCGCCCGTAGGTTCGACCGTAATCACCAAGCCCGGCTGTGGTGCGGCCGGCATCGCGCCCAGGAGCTGCAACAAGGCTGCTCGTACGTTAGGCGGCAAATCCGGCTCGTCGGGCACGTGCTTCTTCCAGATGTCGTAAATCTCAATATCGGCCTCGGCCCGAACCTGGTTCAGCCAGTTTTGAAAGACCTCTTGTTTACGCCGTTGCCATAAGGCGTCGTCCAAGGGGCGTTCCTCGTGCCCCAAAACCTGGATGATGTGCCAGCCGTAATCGGTCTGGATGGGTTCGCTGATCTCACCCACCTCTAAACGGAAGGCCGCTTCTTCAAAGGGTTTGACCATCACGCCCCGGGGGAACCAGCCCAAATCGCCGCCTTGGGCTGCCGATCCGGGGTCTTGGGAATATTCCTCCGCGAGCTTGGCGAAGTCTTCGCCTTCTTGCAGCTTTTGCCAGACCTCGCGCGCGGTGTCTTCGTCGAGCACCAGGATGTGCCGCGCCCATACCTGCTCTTCCACGTTGGGCACGTCCTTGGTGATCTCTTCAAACATACGCTCGTAATACAGTTGGGCTCGCACGAAGTCGAACAGGTCTTCATAGCGAATGCCCACGCTCTTGAGCCAGGCCTGGAGTTGCTCTTGGTATGCGGCCTCGGTCATCGGCGTAGGTGTGGGCTGCGGGGGCGTGGTCGGCGTCGGCCCACTGGCGGTGGGGGTGGGTGTGACCGAGGCTTCGAGCGTGGGCGTGGGGGAAGGCGTCGCGGTCGGGCCTAAGAGCGCGCGCTGGGTGGCCGATAACGTCGGCGAAGCCCACGGTGTGGGCGAGGGCACCGGCGTAGGCGTCCCTTGGGGATAGTAGCCGAAGAGGGCTTGGAGGGCGCGCTCGACCTCTTCGTCGGGGATGGTGATGCCCCGCTTGTGGGCTTCCTGGATGATCAGGGTTTCGTCGATCAGCCGCCCTAACACCTTTTGGCCCAGGATCTCGGGCGAGTCAAGCTGGGTCAGCAAGTTTTGGATTTGAGGTTCGACCTGCTGCGCAAGTTCGGGGCTGGCGCCCAAGAGCTGCAACAGCTGTAAGTAGGAATTGATTTGATTGAGGATGGTGTAACGGTCAATACGCACCCGAGCCTGGAAGGTGCGCAGCGGGATGGTGTCGTCGTTGACCCGCGCGACCGGCCGGTCGGGTAAGATGAAGAATTGCCAGATCAACGCGATGGCCACCAACAAGAGCACAATGCCCACGATGCCGCCGATGATCCACGTGACCAGCTGTTGGTGCCCGCGCATCCGGCGGTGAAAGGTCTGGTACTTTCGGCTTTTGGCCAGAACTTTGCGCGCCATAAGCACATCCTCAAGCAGGGGGAGTTTTAAGTAGGAAAAGGGGCCCCGTTGGCGAGGCCCCTTGGCAGGCCGTTGGACCTGTTAGCGAACTTTGACTTCGGCCACGAAGGGAAGCAACGCCAAGATGCGGGCTCGTTTAATGGCTCGCGCGAGTTGGCGTTGGTGTTTCGCACAAGTGCCGGTCTGCTTCCGGCCTTTGATCTTCGCGTCTTCAGTCAAATAACGTCGCAGCAACTCGACGTTTTTGTAGTCAATCTTGTCGATTTTCTCGACGCAGAAGTAACACACCCGCGGACGGGCGTAATAGCGTCGAGGGGAAGAGGATTGATCAGCCACGGGTATCCTCCTTAAACCTCAGGGTTAGATCTCGGACTCGAGATCGCTTTCGTCAGGCTCGCTCGGCTCGGCCGGTTCGGAACCAATCCCCTCGGTCGAGGCTGACGAGCCCATCGTAAAGCCCCCATCGTCGCCGAAGGGGCGCTCGTGATGGTCGCGGTCCGTAAAGCGGCGTCGTTCGCCCAGGATGATCATCTCACTGGCCACAATTTCCACCGAATATCGCCGTTGGCCGTTCGCGTCTTCCCAGCGGCGGGTTTTGAGCCGGCCTTCAATGTAGACCTGTTCCCCTTTGGTCAGGAACTGCTTGCAGATTTCGGCCAGGCTGCCCCACGCGACCACATTGAAGCGCTCGGTTTCACTGCGCCGCTCGCCGGCTGCGGTGTTCCAATAGCGGGTGGTTACCACCGGGAAGGTCGCTACCGCTTGGCCCGACGGGGTATAACGCAACTCCGGATCACGGCCCAACCGTCCGATAATCATGACCTTGTTCAGACCTCGGCGCATAAGTCCCTCTCCTTACAAAGGATTCCGTCTTCCCTACTCATCCTGGCGCACGAACAAAAAGCGCATGATGGGTTCCTGCAGGCGCAAAAAGCGCTCCAAGGAAGGCATCGCGTCCGCGGGCATGTCCATCTCCATAAAGACGTAATAGCCCTCGCGACGCTTGCGGATCGGATAGGCCAGGGGGCGCTTGCCCCACATCGCGATATTGCGGATCTTGCCGTCCAAGCGGGTGATTTCGCCTTTGACCCGCTCGACGAGCTGAATCAACGTCTTTTCATCCAAATCGGGGTGGGCGATAAAGACGAGCTCGTAAGGCCGAATACGACGCACAGGTTGGACTTGGAAAACCATTCCAGCCTCCTTTCCTCGGATAGATAGCCCCCACTCAAGGCGGGAGCGGAAAGGCGCCCGTAGGCACGGCTACAAGTGTAGCACAAAATTCGCCCTTTGGGCAACTGTGATGGATACAAGGGGTGCAAGGCAAATCTTGTAGAAATGGGATATAAAACAAGAGCCGGGTTGTCGTGGATAAGGCTCACCCAACACGGGATTACGCCCCCAGAAACCACGGCCCACGCTCTCTATCGGCTTTGGAATGCCTTGCGCTATAGAAGATAACGGGCGGGAGGCGTGCTCAAGGCCTGCCCTGCTTGGCTCAACGGCGACAGCCCCTTCGACCGCCGCTTGACCGTTTCTACAACATTTGCGTGCACCCGGCGGCACGCGAGCGCGGCCATGGGTCCGGGCGGCGGAACCCGCCCGCTACAAATTTGTCGCCACATGCCGCCACGTTGGGCTGGATAATTCGCGTGCAAAACTTTATACCAACTAGCCGCGTGCTTCCAGCCCGCAGCGCCTACGGCACGCGAGCGCGGCCATGGCCCCGGGCCGCGGGCGGCGGAACCCGCGCTTGGCCCGCGGGCGGCTAAACCCGCCCGCTAACCTCGCTGTCTGCCGCGCGTTCCCGCGCATTGGGCCGGATAATTCGCGTGCGATTTTATACTAGCCGCGGGCTTCCAGCCCGCGGCGCCCGCGGCACGCGAGCGCGGCCATGGGCCCGGGCGGCTGAACCCGCCCGCTAGGAATGCCCCGCCGCACGCCGCGCGTCGGGCCGGACAATTCGCGCGCAATTTTATACTAGCCGCGGGCTTCCAGCCCGCGGCGCTGCGACACGCGAGCGCGCCCAGGGGTGCTACAACCTTTGCGTGCCCCCGGGCATTTTGTGTCTTTCGCGGGCCGGGTGTCTTGCTATAATCTCTATAGACCACAAACGCAGGAGCGGAATCATGAGCATGACCGTACGGCCTTCTCCATTGGCAGGGACGTGGTACCCCGCGGACCCGAAGGTTTTGGCCATGTGGATCGACCGCCTTTTGCTCGAGGCGCGCAAAGACCTGCCGCCCATCGACCCGGCTCGGGTGATCGCGTTGATTGCCCCCCACGCAGGGTTGCGGTATTCGGGCCCGGTGGCCGCGCGCGCGTACGCGGTCGTCGCGGGCCGGTCGTATGAGCGGGTGGCCGTGGTCGGGCCGATGCACCATCTGGTGAACGCGCCCTTGCTGACCACCGCCTACGACGCGTGGGAAACGCCCTTGGGCCTGGTCCCGGTGGACCACGCGACGCTGCGCCAGCTGGACGAAGCTTTGCGCGCGCGGGGCTTGCCCGGCCTTCGGCGGCTGCTGAACGACCCGGAGCATTCGTTGGAGATGGAGGTGATCTTCTTGCAGCGCGCGCTGCAGGGCACGTTCCATTTGCTCCCCTTGATGTTGGCGACCGTGGACCCGACGATTTTGCAGGGTCTGGGCGAAGCTTTGGCCGAACACATCGCCCCGGGCGCGGATTTGATGGTGGCCAGCAGCGATTTGTCCCACTATTATCCGCAGAAGCTCGCCAACGCGCTCGACGCGGAGATGCTGCGCCGCATCTTGAGCCTGGACCCCATGGCCGTGCTGCGGGCCGAGGAAGAGGGCAAGGGCTTCGCGTGCGGCCGCGCGGCCATTGCCACCATTCTGTGGGCGTCTTTGGCGTTGGGCGCGACCGAGGCCGTCTTGCTGGGCTATGCCACGTCCGGCGACATCACCGGCGATTATCGGCAAGTCGTGGGCTACCCGGCTGTGGCGATTTTGCGCTAACCCGCGGCAAATCCCTGCCAGGGTTGGTATAATGGTGCCTGCTCGACCGCCCGGGCGAAGTTCTGGGTTGGCGAAATTTTCGTTTTCGGAGGTAGGAACACCCTTATGGAGCTAGGGCTTGACTTATTGTTGATCGTTCTGTTGATTGCGCTGAACGCGTTTTTCGTGATCATCGAATTCTCCGTGGTCGTAAGTCGTCGCCCTAAGGTCGAGGCGCTGCTCCAGCAAGGATATTCGGGCGCGAAAATTGTCCTGGAATGGCTCTCCAGCCCTGAAGCCCGGGAGCGACTGATCGCGGCCGCCCAATTGGGCGTCACTTTGGTCAGCCTGGCGCTGGGCGCGGTCGGCGACCGGACTTTCGAAGAACTGGTCCACCGCTTTTTCGCGGCCTTCCTGGCATCGCCCCCTCCTTGGCTCGAAGCCATCCTGCCCGTGTTGCCGTTGGTCATTTCGTTGACCACGGTGAGCACCCTGCATGTGGTCTTTGGCGAACAAGTGCCCAAGGTTGCCGCCTTGCGCAACCCGGAGATCGCGGCTGTGCGCCTGGCCCCCGCGATGCAGCTTTTCATGTGGACCTTCCGCTGGTTCATTGACGGGCTGGATTGGACGACCCGGTTCGTGCTGCGTTTGTTAGGCTGGGGCGAGGCCGCGCACCCGCGGGGGTTGAGCCCGCAAGAGCTCCGCTTCTTGCTCCAGGAGTCCGAGGAAGAAGGCGTGCTGCCCCAAGAAGAGGGCACCATCCTCAAGGCCGCGCTGGACTTTTGGCAGATCCGGGTGCGGCAGGTTATGGTGCCTCGGACCGAGATCGTGGCCGCGCCCGCGGACACGCCCTTGCGTGAGGTGTTGCGCCTCGCGGCCGAGCACGGCCTGACCAAAATCCCCTTGTATGAGGGCGACCTGGACAAGATCGTGGGGATCGTGCACATCAAGAAGCTGTTGCGGCTCTTGGTCTCGGGCGAGCGCCTGGACCGGCCTGCGCGCGAGGTGGCGGACGAGCCCCTGTTCGTGCCCGAGAGTTTGCCCATTGGCGAGCTGTTGAAGAAATTCCGGGAGAACCGCCAGCATATCGCGATCGTGATCGACGAGTACGGCGGGGTCGCGGGCCTGGTCACGCTGGAGGACATCCTCGAAGAGCTCATCGGCGAAGTGGGCGACCCGTATGACACCGAGGTGCCGGATGTGGTTCCGGTGGAAGAGGGCGTGTGGAACGTGGACGGCCAGGCCTTGATCGACGACGTCAACGAGGCCCTGGGGCTGCATTTGAGCAGCCCTTATTACGACACGGTCGCGGGCTATGTGCTCGACCGTTTGGGCCGCATCCCAGATGAAGGGGATAGCGTCGACGTCGCGACCGATGGGGTTCGGCTGACCGTGACCAAGATGGACAAACGGCGGATCGCGCAATTGCGCATTGAACGCACGAACAAGCCCGCGCGGAACAATCCGGCCTCGTAGCGGGCTGGGCGGCGTTTGGGCCGCGAAGGAGGCACAGTTTGGGAAAGCGGCAGGCGAAGGCGAAAAAGCGAACGCGCGCGCTGGAGCGCGGGTTGGTCCTCAAAAAGGCGGGCGGATTTTTCACCGTCCAGCCCGAGCAGGGCGGGGACCCGGTGGTCTGTCGGCTGCGGGGCAAGCTCAAGCGGCGACCGCGCACGGGCGATCTGGTCGCGGTGGGCGATTGGGTGCACTTTCGGCGCCTGCCCGACGGCACCGGGGTGATCGAGGCCATCGAGCCTCGGGTGCGCAAGCTCTCGCGCATGGCGCCCACGCCCCGGGGCGAGTATGAGCAAATCATCATCGCGAACCCCGACCAGGCGGTGATCACCTTTGCCGTGGCCGAACCCGAGCCCCGGCTTCGCATGTTGGACCGTTTTCTGGTGATCGCGGAGAAGCAAGAGATCCCCGCGGTGATCGTGGCCAACAAGATCGACTTGACGGGCCGGGTGCGGGCGCAAGAGATCTTCGGCCTGTACGAAGACATCGGTTATCCTGTGTTTTACACCTCGGCGGTGACCGGCGAAGGCGTGGCCGAGCTGCGGGAGCAGTTGCGGGGCAAGATCTCGGTCTTCGTGGGTCCGTCGGGCGTGGGCAAATCGAGCTTGCTGAACGCGATTCAGCCGGGTTTGGGCTTGGCCGTGCGCGAGGTCAGCCGGGCTACGGGCGAAGGGCGGCACACGACCACGGTGCGGCAGATGTTCCCCCTGGAGGGCGGCGGGTATGTCGCGGACACGCCGGGCTTGAAGGCCCTGGCCCTTTGGGATATCGAGCCCGAAGAGCTCGACGGCTACTTCCCCGAGATCCGCGCGCTGGTGCCCTTCTGCCGGTTTAAGAACTGCACCCACATCGACGAGCCGGGGTGTGCGGTGCGCCAGGCCGTCGAGGAGGGGCGCATCCATCCTTCCCGTTATGCCTCGTATGTGCGCCTGCGGTTGGAAGGCGAGGTCGGCCTCGACCGGCGGGATTTGGTTTGAGGTTTCACGTGAAACCCGCGCCGCGCCCCGTCCCTTAGGTTTCACGTGAAACCTGCGCGGAGGTCCCCATGCCATCTAAGCCACGCGTCGAGTATGTGTGCCAGAACTGCGGTCGGCGGTCGCCCAAGCCTTTGGGGCGCTGCCCCAGTTGCGGCGCGTGGGGTTCGTTCGTCGAGGAAGTGCTCACGCCCGCGCCCCGCGCGGCCGCGCGTCGCGCCCCCGCGCGGCAGCCCCGGCCCATCGCGGAGATCCCCGCGCAGGACGAGGCGCGCTGGCCCCTGCCCATGGCCGAGATGGCCCGGGTGTTGGGCGGCGGCATCGTCCCCGGGTCGATCGTGCTGTTGGGCGGCGACCCGGGCATCGGCAAGTCGACCTTGCTGCTCCAAACCGCGCTGGAAATGGCCCGTACGTTCACCGTGCTGTACGTCTCGGGCGAGGAATCGGAGACCCAAATCAAAATGCGCGCCCAGCGCCTTTGGCGCACGCCCCAGGGCCGCCCGCGGCCCTTCCCCCCGAACCTTTACCTGGTCACCGAAACCAACCTCGAGACCATCCTGGCCTTCGTGGACCAGATCCAGCCCCACATCCTCATCATCGACTCCATCCAAACCGTGAGCCTGCCCGAATTGCAGTCTTCCGCGGGCTCGGTCAGCCAGGTGCGCGAGAGCGCGGCGCGCTTGCAAGCCCTGGCCAAGCAGCGCAACATCGCGGTCTTCCTCATCGGCCACGTCACCAAAGAAGGCGTGCTCGCGGGGCCCAAGGTGCTGGAGCACATCGTCGACACCGTGCTCTACCTCGAAGGCGACCGCTTCCACGCGTACCGGCTGTTGCGGTCGGTCAAGAACCGCTTCGGTGCCACCGATGAGGTCGGGGTCTTTGAGATGCACGACCGGGGCCTGGTCGAGGTGCCCAACCCGTCCGAAGTCTTCCTCGCGGGCCGGCTGGTCAACGCGGCCGGGTCCGCCATCGCGGTGACGATGGAAGGCACCCGCCCCCTGCTTGTGGAGATCCAGGGCTTGACCAGCCCCACGGCCTTTGGGCACCCCCGCCGCGCGGCCATCGGCGTGGATTACAACCGCTTGCTCTTAGTGCTGGCCGTGCTCCAACGCCGCCTGGGCCTGCGCCTGGCGGATCAAGACGTGTTCGTCAGCGTGGTCGGCGGGCTGCAAGTTCGAGAGCCGGCCGCGGATCTGGCCATCGCGGCCGCGGTCGCGTCTTCGGTGCAGGATGTGCCCTTGCGCGCGGATGTGGTGCTCATCGGCGAGGTGGGCCTGGCGGGCGAGCTGCGCGCGGTCGGCCAGCTGGCCGCGCGGCTGCGCGAAGCCGCGCAATTGGGCTTTCGCCACGCGGTCGTGCCCCGACGCCTGGCCCGAAGTCCCCACGAAACCTGGCCTGAAGGTATCACCGTCCACGAAGCCACTACCTTGCGCCAGGCCCTCGAATACGCGTGGCAGCGCGACGAGCCGCGCGCGCGGTAAGGCCTCGGCTCGCTCCAGAGCCTTCCACAAGACGGAAAAGCACACTCGGGGAGTTGGGGGCCGCGGTCTACGGCGCGCCGTAGGGCAGCAGCGCCAGGATGACCGGGGTGATGACCAAGGCCAGGGGCAGCCCGACCCGCACATAGTCCCGGGGGCGATACCCGCCCGGACCCATGACCAGCAAGTTCACCGGATGCCCGGTCGGCAAGAGAAAGGCCATGGACGCGCCCAGCGCGACCGCCATGGCCATCGCGTGCACCGAAACGCCGTGGCTCTCGGCCACGGTCAGGGCCATGGGCGCGAGCACCAGCGCGGCCACCTGGCCGCTCATCACCTGGGCCAGCGCGGCCGAGAGCCAGAGCATGACCCAGGCCAAGACCCACGCGGGCGCGTTCCCCAGGGGCCGCAAGAGGGTGTCGACCACCATGCGGGCCGCGCCCGTGCGCGCGAGCGCGGTGCTCAAGGGGAAGACGCCCGCGATCAGGAAGATCGCGCGCCACGGGATGGCCCGGTACGCCTCTCGGGGCCGCACCAACCCCAGCGCGATCACCCCGCTGGCGCTGAGGATGGCCGCGAGGGGTAGGGGCAACACCCGGAACCCGGTTAGCGCGAGCATGAGCACGAGCAAACCGCCCGCGGCCCATTGGGCCCAGGGTCGCGCGTCCACGCCTTCGCTGCGGGCCAGGAGGATGAAGTCGGGGTCATAGGCCAGCAGGGTGACGTTCTCGGGCGGCACGAGCAACAGCAGCGCGTCGCCTTCGCGCAGCACCTGGCGGTGCAGGTCGTGATACAGGGCCTTGCCTTCCCGCCACAGGGAGACCACCAGCGCGCCGTAGCGCTCGCGCAGGCGCAGGGATTGGGGCGTCTGGCCCGCGGCCTGCCCGCGCGGGTTCACAATGACCTCCGCGAAAGTGCCCCCGCGCTGCAAAAGGGCCTCGATCTCCGCGGCCTCCCAGGGCTCGAGGCCGTACGCGCGCAGGACCTCGCTCGAAGGCCGGCCCGCGAGCAGGATGATGTCGCCGGCCTCGAGCCGCTCGTCTGGGTCGAGGGTGTGGATGGGCCGAAAGCGCTCGCCCTGGATGAGCCCGACCGGCGTCAGACCCAGCTCGCGCGCGGTGTGGGGCCGCCGCGCGGCGCGGCCCACCAGGGGCGAGTCCGCCGCGAGGCGATACGCGTGCACGCCGTGGGCCAGCTGATATTCTTGCAGCGCGTCGGCCAGCGCGCGGCGCGGGCCGCTTTCGTCCATGGGCGAGCGGTTGGGAAGCAAGCGGCGCCCGACCAGTACCATGAACGCGATGCCCACCAACGTTGCGGGCAGGCCCACGGGCAGGAAGTCGAACACGCCGAACGGTTCGTAGCCGTGGGCTTCTAGCGCCGCGCTCACCACCAGGTTCGCGGTCGTGAGCAGCGTGGCCATCCCGCCCAGGAGCGCGCCGTAGCCCATAGGGAGTAGCAGCCGCGCGGGCGAGATGCGCTGCCGTCGAGCCAGATCCAGGGTCGGACTGAGCAGCACCGCGGCCGCGGCCACGGTGTTCATGAAGAGGGAGAGGAACGCGGTCGTGCCCATGACCACGGCCAACAAGCGGCTTTCGCTGCCGCCCGCGTGCTTGCGCAGCCACGCGGCAATGCGTTGCGCCAGGCCCGTGGCCTCGATCCCTTGCGCGACGATGAAGATGAAAATCAGCGCGACCACGCTGGGGTTCGCGAAGCCCGCGAGCGCGTCGCGCGGGGGCAACAAGCCCCAGACCACGGTCGCGACCAAAATCAACAGCGCCACGGCCTCTGCGGCCGCGCGCCCAAAGAGCAACAGGGCCACCAACAGCCCCGTCAGCAACAGTGCACGAGAGGCCGGGCTCATGGTTCGTTAGTGACTGCGCTCCCAGCGGCGCACGGCTTCGCGAATCAGCAGGCGCACGCGCTTATCCGGGATCTGCTCCAGCGCGGTGTAGGCCTGGGAATCCACATAAAACACCACCTGCATTTGCTGGGGCAGAAAGCGCACGTGCACCCGACGCTGCATTTGCGCCCGTTGCAGCAAGTCTTGCAGAATGCTGTCGATCTCCGCGTACACCCGCACCGCGTTCGCGGCTTCCTCCATGGTGCTCGCGCTCGTGGTCGGCCGCGCGGGCCGCGCGCGCGATTGGGGGGCCGCGGCTTTGGCTTTAGGTTCGGGTTGGTCGAACCATTGGATGAGCCGATGCAGCATACGCTGGAACTCGATCTGCACCTTCTCGGGGAGGTCCCACGAGCGAGGGTAGACCTTGCCGTTCCAGCGGACCCGAATGCCGTGCACGCCGTCCCGGTCCCACTGCACCAAGAGCCCGTGCTCAGGCGCGGGCTCGGCCCCTTCATCCGAGCCCGATGGGGTTGGGGATGAGGCCTTCGCGCTCCCGCGGCTGAACCAGCCGATCGCGATGCCCAAAAACAGGCCGATGGCGAACAGCGCGAGGGCCAGATAGAGAACTTGGGGCTGAAATACCGTCATCGTGGCGCTCCCGTGGTCTGGTCCTGCCCGGGACCATCGCGCTGCGCGCGGGGCGGAGGATCTTCGGAGGGCAGCGGTTGGCACGTGGGGCACACGTGCGCGCTTCGCCCCGCGAGGCGCAGGCGTTGGATGCGGGTGCCACAAGTATAACAAACCTGGCCCCCGCGTCCGTACACGCGCAGCGCATTTTGGTACGTGCCCCAGGGATAGGCCGCGTCGAAACTCGTGCCCCGCGCGGCCAGCGCGGCCTCGAGCACCGCTTGCAGCGCGCGCAGCAGCGCGGCGGCCTCGTCCGCGCGCAACGTGTTCGCGGGCCGCGCGGGGTGAATGCCCGCGCGGTGGAGGGCTTCGTCCGCGTAGATGTTGCCCACGCCCGCGAGAAAGCGCTGGTTTAGCAGCAAGGGCTTGATGCGCGCGCGGCGCGTCCGCAAGCGCCGCGCGAACGCGTCGGGCGTGAGGTCCCAGGGCTCGGGACCCAGCTTGCCCAGGATCGCGTCGGGCCGCGCGGTCAGCCACCACCGCCCGAACTTGCGCGGGTCCTCATAGCGCAGCTCGCGGCCATCGTCCCACGTCAGCACGAGCCGCGTGGCCTGCAGGGGTTCGGTCGCGTGGGCCCAGCGCAGGCGTCCGCTCATCCCCAGGTGCAGAATGAGCACCTGGGGTCCGTCGAGCTGGAGCCACAAGTATTTGCCGCGCCGCGCGACCGCGCGCACCCGCTGGCCCGTGAGCGCCCGCGCGAACGTCGCGGGGTCCGGCGTCGCGAGGATGCCTGGCTCGAGCACGCGCACCGCGCGCACCGTACGCCCGATGATGCCCGCTGCGGGGCCTTGGCCGCGCAGCCAGCGCGCGTAGGTCTCGACCTCGGGCAGCTCAGGCATGGGCCCTTCCTCGTGTTGGGGATGGCCGGCGCGCCCGCGGGTTCCGCGCGGACCGCCTCGGTTACGCGCCCAGGGACGTCGCGCCGTGCAAGAAGAGCTGCAGCAAGCGCTCTTTGGACGCGGGGTAGCGCTGGTTTTGCCGCGCGATGACGTAGCCGAACGCGTACCCGATGAGCGAGCCGAACAAGGCCAGCAGGTCGGTGTCCGACAGGCCTTGGCCGAACACGGGTTCGAGGAGCGCGCGCCATTGGGGCAGGAACCGGGTCCAGACATAGGGCGCGTGCCGGCCCTGGAACTCGACCCATTCGATAAACATAATATGAATGAACTCGGGCGAAGCCTCGAGGAAGTCCATGAGGGCCTGCCACGCGTGGCGGAGCAGGTCTTCGCGGCTCTGGTACGTGCGGCCTTGCAAGCGTTCCAAAAGCAGGGGGGCTGGGTGGAAGTGCTCGTAGACCGAGGCGAAGAGGTTCTCTTTGGAGCCGAAGTAGTAGTAGATGGTGCTGAGCGCGACCTGGTTCCGCCGCGCGATCTGGCGGATGGATGTGCCGTGGTAGCCTTGGCGGGAGAAGAGCTCATAGGCCGTGTTCAGAATCGCGGTGCGCCGCGGCGGTTTGGTGGTTGACGAGGGTGTGGCCATAGGGTCCTCCTTTTTGGCTAAGGTACGGATGCCCGGGCGTGACGACCGGAGGCGCGGGGTGCAGGCCCACACCCCTTCCCCGCAGCTGGCATTGGACCCTCACCCGCGGATTCGAACGAACGCTCGACCATTGTACGCAGCCCCTTCCGTCGCGTCAAGGGAACCTTCGTCCCGAATCCGCCCGATTCCACGCCTTTCGCCGGCCTACACGCGGTACAATCATGCCCGATCTCGCGAGCCATCTCGCGTTTCTATCCAAGGAGGCGTTCTATGCTTCGGGTTAGCATTGTCGGTGCTTCGGGTTATACCGGTGGCGAGCTGCTCCGCTTGGTCTTGGATCACCCCCAACTGCAAGTCCATCAGGTGACGTCGCGGCGTTATGTGGGCCAGTATGTGTACCAGATTCACCCGAATCTGCGCAAGCGCACTCGCCTTAAATTTACCACACCCGAGGCCCTTGAGCCCGTTGATGTGTTGTTTTTGGCCCTTCCGCACGGAGAGGCGCAAAAGAACATCGAGCGTTGGGCCGAATTGGCCACGTATATCGTGGATCTCTCCGCCGACTTTCGGCTGCGCGACCCGGCCGCGTACGAACGCTGGTACGGGCAGCCCCACGCGGCCCCCGCGTGGCTGAGCAAGTTCGTCTACGGCCTGCCCGAGCTGCACCGGCAGGACCTGCGCGGCGCGCGCTTCATCAGCGGCGTGGGCTGCAACGCGACCGCCACCATCCTGGCCTTGTGGCCCGCGCTCCAGGCCGGCCTGGTGGACACCCAGCGCCCCATCATCGCGGATATCAAGGTCGGTTCGTCCGAAGGCGGCGCGTCGCCCAACCCCGGTTCGCACCATCCCGAGCGCGCGAACGTGGTGCGCACCTACGCGCCCTTCGGCCATCGGCACACCGCGGAAGTCATGCAAGAGCTCGGCCTGACTGACGTACACCTCACCATGACCTCGGTCGATATGGTGCGGGGCGCGATGGCCACTGTCCACGCGTGGACCCACCCCGGCGTGACCGAGAAGGATTTGTGGCGCGCGTATCGGCAGGCTGTGAATGAGAACCCCTTCCTCCGTCTGGTCAAAGAGCGCCGGGGCATCTATCGCGTGCCCGACCCCAAGATCTTGGCCGGCTCAAATTACGCGGACCTTGGCTTTGCCCTGGACGAAGCCCACGGTCATTTGGTCGCGATGGCCGCGATCGACAACCTCATGAAGGGCGCGGCCGGATCCGCGCTCCAGAGCCTCAACGTCGCGCTGGGTTGGGAGGAGACCTTGGGCTTGACGTTCCCCGGGTTGCACCCGATATGATTCAAAAGGAATGCATCCGGTCTTCATACCGTGTTCACACGCGCCGGGTAGGCTGAGGATGGCCACATCGTCCGACCTCCTCGGCCCGAGGGATGCCCGGCGCGAAACCAAGGGAGGGATACCCCGATGCGCGTGCAAAGGTTGCTGTTCACCGGATGGGCCCTGGTGGTCTTGGGGCTACTCCTCGCTTGTACCGGCCCAGAGCCGCCCCGGGGCCGCGGGGGACGCTTTGGGCCCGCGGCCGGGCATCCTTCCGAGGCCCCGGGCATGGGCCGTGGCCGGGGCATGGGAGGCCGCCGCGGTGGCATGGGCATGCACGGCGGCGGCATGGGCGGCCCTGGGGGCAGCCCGTGGGCCCAGTTCCACCGCATGCCCGTGCCCGAACCTTACGCCAGCATGGCCAACCCCGCGCCCGGAGACCCCGAGTCCATTGAGCGCGGTCGCACCATCTACGAGACCCATTGCGCTACGTGCCACGGCGAGCAGGCCTTGGGTGAGGCCGAAGCCGGCCAGAAGCTCGACCCGCCAGCCGCGCCCTTGGCGCGCACCACGCGGCGGGTGAGCGATATGTACCTCTTCTGGCGCATCGCGGAGGGCGGCGCGGCCTTCGGCACGGCCATGCCCGCGTACAAAGACGTGCTCGACGAGCAAGCCATCTGGGACGTCATCAACTACATCCGCGAGCTGAGCGACCAAGTTTACCCCTCGGTGCCCACGCCGTAGCTCGAGGTCGCAGGCTGTATAATCTTCCTCGCGCGTGGGCGCGAGGAGGTCAAGCATGCGACCGCGAAAGTTTCCTGACCCCGTGGCCTGGCTGGTGCTCGCGTGGTGGGTCGTGCCCTACGGGCTCGCGTGGTGGGCGCAGGGGGCCGAGGCTCGCTTCACCGGCGTTTTGATCAACCCGCTCGACGGCTTTTCGTACCTGGCCAAAATGCAGCAGGGGTTCCACGGCGCGTGGCGCTTTCGCCTGCCCTATACCGCGGACCCCGGGCCAGGCGCGTATTTGTTCCTCTTTCATCTGTTTTTGGGTCATGTTGCCCGTTGGCTATCGCTGCCTTTGCTCGCGGTGTACCACGCGGCCCGGCTGAGCGGTGCGGTCGCGCTTTTGGCCGCGCTGCGTTTCTTTTTTAACCGGGTGTATGCCCGCGATCCGGTCCGGGCGCGTCGCGCGTTCCGTTGGGCTTTGGTGGGCAGCGGCCTGGGCGGGCTGTTGTTCCCGTGGCTGGCGCGGGTGGGTGACGGCCCGCTGGATTTCTGGCTGGCCGAGGCGTATCCCTGGCTCGCGGGCTTCGCGAACGCGCACTTCCCGTGGGCCCTGGCCGCGATGTTGGTGCTGCTCGCGCCCGGGCCGTTGGCGCCGTGGGCCCAGGCCGGGCTCGCGGCCTTTTTGAGCCTGCTCTCGCCCTTTGGCGTGGCCCTGGCCCTGCCCGTGCGTATGGGGCTGCACCTCGACCCGCGACGCCCGTGGCGCGTGTTGACCGACCG
>JAADEP010000049.1 GCA_013153335.1 Chloroflexota bacterium | reverse complement strand
TGGCCCACGAAAGGTCCCCATACCCCAAAGGACGGCGGAAGAAGGGGTCCGGACCAAGGCCATTGATGGCCTCAACAAGCTTCTGGGCCCACGGCATCGTACCCAAATAGATACCGATGAACGCCAAAATCACGGTGATGATGGTGGTCAGGCCGATGTCCATGCGCCATCGGTAAGTCATCTGGCCGGCCAAGACCCCGGCCGCGACCAACAGTAAGAACCCGATCGGAACGTTCGGCTTGGCCAAGAGGGGAGCGATCAGCGCGCCGAACGCGCCCATAATCAGGAGCAGGTAGATATAGAGGAACGTGAGCAATAGCGTACGAGCACGGGGGGAGATGAAGCGGTAGGCCAAGCCGCCCATGGTAAGCCCTTCGTTGCGCATGGCGAGCATGGCCGACGCGTAGTCTTGGACCCATCCGATGAACGAGACCCCCACCAGCAGCCACGCGACGGCCGGAAGCCAACCGTATTGAATACCAATAATGGGCCCGACAATGGGGCCCAACGCGGCGATCGATTTGAATTGATAGCCAAAGAGCACGCTCGCGCTCGCAGGCATGAAATCCACGCCGTCATTATAGAGCACCGCTGGGGTCGCCCGCTTCGGATCGGCCTGGATAACCTCGCGGTCGATCCGTTTCGCATATTTGCGATAGCCGACGACCACGACCAAAATGGCAAAAATGAATAGGCCTAACGCCATGGGACACCCTCCTGCTGGGAAATACAGCACACGGCCAGGAAATGAGGAGGTAGGGTTACGTGAAGGGTAACACCGAAACTCGCTTTCGGTTTCGCTTTTTCTGCATTTTACCAGAAAATCGGCCAATGTGGGCCCCAACTTGTACGGGAGCTATCACCTCGTAGGGCCAGACTCGTTTTTCCGAGCGTTCCATCGGACCCTGGGCCAGCTTCGAGGGCTCGGGCCTGCTATAATCCTCGTATGTCCGCGCGCCAGCCCAAGTACAGCGTATACGTGCACATTCCTTTTTGCGTCCGCCGGTGCCCGTATTGCGATTTTAATGCGTATGCCGGTCTGGAGGCTTGGTTCGAGGCCTATGTCGACGCGTTGATCGCGGAGATCCACTGGTTGGCCGCGCATGCTCCTGAGCGTCTGCCCGTGCACACCCTTTATTTTGGCGGCGGAACGCCCTCTCTGCTACCCCCTTCCGCGTATGAACGCATCTTGCACGCGCTAGAACAAGCCTTCCATTTGCTCCCGGGGCTGGAAATCACCCTGGAAGCGAACCCGGGCACGCTCACCCTGGAGCAACTGCGCGCGCTACGAGCGTTGGGCTTCCAGCGTTTGAGTTTGGGGATGCAGGCTGTCCATCCCGACGATTTGCGTCTCTTGGGACGCATCCATACCTTCCCTGACGTCATCCGCGCGGTGGCGTGGGCCCGCCGCGCGGGCTGGGAAAACCTCAACCTGGACCTGATGTACGGCCTTCCGGGGCAACCCATGGCGCGCTGGCAACAAACCGTGCGCTGGGCCTTGCGCCTCGCGCCCGAACACCTTTCCGCGTACGCGCTCACTTTAGAGCACGGCACGCCCATGGCCGCGTGGGTCGCGCGGGGCCTGGTGCCCGCACCAGACGACGATTTGGCCGCCGCGATGTATGAGTGGGCGGCCAGCGAGTTAGCCGCGGCCGGGTACGAGCAATATGAGCTTTCGAATTGGGCGCGCCGCCGACCAGGGAACGGGTTGTGGGTCTGTCAACACAACCTGCAATATTGGCGCAGCGACCCCTATCTGGGCCTGGGCGCGGGCGCGCACGGCTGGATACACGGGTTTCGCACGGTCAACGTCCGCAGCCCGCAAGCTTATATCGCGCGCTGGCGAAACCCACCCGCACACCCTCCTCGCCCCTTCCCCTGGACCCCGGCCATCGTTCACATGCGCCGGCCCACCCCGCGCGAAGCTTTGGCCGAGTACATGATGATGGCCCTGCGCTTGACGCAAGAAGGCGTAGCGTGGGAGGAAGTGCGTCGTCGGTTCGCGATCGACCCAGAGCGCGCGTTTGCCACATCCTTGCAGCGACTCACAGACTGGGGTCTGATCGAACGCACCCCGCGCGGGATTCGCCTGAGTTCGCGCGGGCGCCTGCTGGCCAATTGGGTATTTCGCGAATTTCTACCGGAGTGACATCATGGGCAGGATACGTGGGGGATGGTTCCAAGGGATGGTCGCGCTTTTGTTGTTGGGCGCTTGGGTCGCGGCCAACGCGCGGTGGGCCCAGCGTCCGGGCGGCGAGAACCTCGCCGCGCTCTGGGCCGCCGCGCGTATGGTGCTGTTTATTCCGGATGGCGATCCGTACGGCCCGGTAGCGGCCGCGTACGCGCGCCTGCTCGCGCGGGCCTCGCAACCTATCCCCCTGCTAGCGCCCTTGTACGCCTTGAGCGCGGTTCTGCCGTGGATGTGGTTGCCGTCCTTCACCACCATGCGCCTTTTGGCTTTGCTCGCGGCCCAGGCCGCACTGGTGTTGAGCCTGGCAGTATGGCCTGCGCTCACCCGCTGGCGTCCGCGCGCGGGCATTCGGGTGCTCTTTGTGTTGAGTCCGCTTCTATGGCCCTTTGTGCGTTGGTCCTTGGCCCGCGGGGATGGCGCGGCCTTCGCGCTGTTGATTTGGGTGCTGGTTTTCGCGTTCTTGCGTTATCAGCAGGACGACTTCGCGGGCTTCGCGCTGGCCCTGCTTTGGTTCGATCCCCTACCCCACGCGTTGGCCGCGCTGTGGGTTTTGATCTGGGCGGGTAGCCATGGCCGGTGGCGCGTGGTACGCGCGTTCGGCATTACCCTCGCGGGGTTGCTGGCCCTGGCTTGGTGGCTGCGTCCCCAATGGTGGATTGGCTATCTCATCAACGTCGGGCGCCAAGTGGTGAGCGGCGTGTGGCCGCGCTTTCCGGTATGGCTGGCCGAACGCGTGCCGGGCCTGGGGCCTCGCTTCGGTTGGACCGCGGCGTTGGCGGGTGGGCTGCTTTTGCTGGTGGAAATGCTGCGCAGCTGGGCGCGCGATTATCCGCATTTGGCGTGGGTCACCGCGCTCAGTTTGAGCCTCGCGCCGCTGATCGGCGTGCCTATGGACGCGATCACCACCGCGACGTTGGGTTTGTTCGTGTGGTGGCTGGTGTGGAGCTTGTGGGATAAGCACTGGGCCTACGGCCGCGTTGCGGTTGCGCCTTTGGCCGCGCTGTGGTTCGGCGGCATCACCTGGTGGACGTGGGCCCAAGGCCCGCAAAGCGCGATCAGCTTAGCTTATTTGAACGCGCTGGTGCAGACCGTAGCCCTCTACACCGTACGCGACTGGGCCTTGCGCGCGGAGTCGTGGACAAGCTGGTGGGCTTAAACTTTATCGACCGGACGGTCCGATTCCATTCCGAGCAACGCGGCCAATTCGGCCTCGAGCCGACGCCGTTCTTCTTCCCCTGCTTGTTGGATTTGCTCCCATAAAGTCCGAACGCGCTCGCGTAGCGCGTCGCGCATCGCGTCGCCCTGGGTCGGCGCGAAGAGCAGAGCCAGCACCCCGCCAGCGAGCAAACCGATCCCGGCGCCCGTGATAAAATGAAACAACCTGCGCATCCTTTGCCTCCTCCGCGGTGGCTTAGCGCATTGATTGTACCAAGGTATTGAGAAGATGTCCGCCCCTCGTGCTCCCTTGTCCCCCTGGCTTGTTTTGTTGGGCGGGATCCTCGCGGTCTCAACCGCGTCAATTTTTATTCGTTGGGCCCAACAAGACGCGCCGTCCTTGGTCATCGCCGCATATCGCCTCGGCTTGGCCGTGTTGGTGCTATTGCCGTGGGCGTGGTGGCACCAACGCGGGCGATGGCCCGCGTTGCGTCCGCGCGATTGGGCCTTGGCCGTTGGCTCGGGCGCGTTTTTGGCCGCGCACTTTGCGGTGTGGATCACTTCACTGGAATACACCACGGTGGCCAGCTCGGTGGTTTTGGTCACGACAACGCCTTTGTGGGTGGCCTTGGCCGGTGCGTGGCTGCTAGATGAACCCCTTACCCGAGGGCTTCTGCTGGGCCTGGCGTTGGCCTTGGTCGGCAGCGTCATCATCGGCTTGGGGGATGTGTGCGCTTGGGATGGGGGCCTGGCCTGCGGCGGGGCCTTCGACACCCACGCCCGGGCGCTTTGGGGCGATGTACTCGCGCTGTTGGGTGCATGGGCGGCCGCGGGCTACTTGCTCATCGGCCGCGCGTTGCGTAAACGCACTACGCTCTTGGTCTACATCACCTTGACCTACGGCGTCGCCGCGATTCTGCTCTTCTTGGTCGTTGGGCTGTTGGGTTTGCCTTTGCGGGGCTACCCGGCCCGCACCTATGGTTGGTTCTTGGCTTTGGCCTTGATTCCGCAACTTTTGGGCCATTCATCCTTCAACTGGGCTTTGCGATATTTGCCGGCTTCGGTGGTCTCGGTCAGCCTGTTAGGGGAACCCGTCGGGTCGAGTCTGTTGGCGTATCTGCTCTTGCACGAAGTCCCTTCGTGGCTTACCCTAATAGGCGGAGCGCTGGTCCTATTGGGTATCGCGCAAGTGGCGCGTAGCACGCCGACCCAAGCCCAAGAGGTGCTCGAGGAGGTATTGGAATGATCCGGTGTGCGTATTGCGGAGCTCCCTTGCCCATCAGCCGCAAACTCGCGGCCCAAGCCCTTCAGGTCATGGACGAGGAAGGGCTCCAACACTTTGACCTTCCGTGTCCGCGGTGCCGAAAAATCAACAAACTCCCCCGTCAAGCATTGTTGCGCTATGCCCCGCGCGGGCAGCAATCCGACACAACCAAACCTCAAACCTAATGGAGTGACTCTATGGGCGGGCGTGGGCCTTTCATCTTGTTGCGTTGGCGTTCGCGCGGGCTCGTTTTAGGGCTCGTCGGGTTGTTTGGGTTGCTTTTCGGGGGGATGGCCGCGTGCACGTCCGCCAAGCCGGCCGCGACCCCAACGTCGCGCCCCGCGTCGCCAACCGCGGCGTTCTCGCCCACCTACCCCCCACCCTTGACGCTCAAGGTTCCCTACCCCACGCCCACCCCGACCCAGCCGCCCACGCCGACTCGCACGCCCACCTTAACCCCGACGCCATATCCGTGGACCCCGGGCATGCCCACGCCTACGCCGCGGCCTGTGGGCGAAGGTGTCATCGAGGGGCTCGTCTGGCGGGACGAGTGCATCTTAACCACCGCGGCCACTGGGGACGCGCCGCCCGGTTGCCGCATTTATGACCAAGGCATGGCCGGCGATGGCTATTACCACGACGAGCCGGGCATCCCCGGCGTCCAGGTGGTGTTGCGGGCCGGTCGCTGTCCAGGGAACGAGGTTATCGCTACGACCGTAACCGATGAGCAAGGCCGTTTTGTGTTCACCGGCCTGGCTTCCGGCTATTACTGCGTTGAAATCCCCACGCCTCAAGACGCGCTCGGGCCGGGGTTCTGGACCGCGCCCAAGCTGGAGCAAGGCTATGTGGACGTGCACATCACGTGGCGCAAGGACCGTCAACAAGTGGCGTTCGGATGGTTCCCGAGCAAAGTGGGTTATTTGCCCACATCGTGCACCAACGTCGCGCTCTTTGTAGAGGAGAATATGGTCCCCGCGCCCTATCCCGTGCCCGCGGGCGCGGCGTTCCGCAAATCTTGGCGTGTGCGCAACGGGGGTACGTGCGCGTGGACCACGGATTATCGCCTGCGGGTGGTTGAGCACACGTGGCCAGAAATGGCGCGTGATGTTCCTTTGCCCGACATCGTGTGGCCGGGTGAAGACGTGGTGATTGAACTGCCAGGAACCGCGCCTTCTATCCCGGGCTTTTATAGTGTGGCGTGGAAATTCCGCGCGCCCAACGGCGAGACCTTTGGCCTGGGCTACCAGGGGGATGGCCTGCTCTGGCTACGCATCTATGTGCCCGAAATCCCCGCGTCTTTCGAGCTTGGCGAGCCCGTGTGGACCGACCTTGACGGCAAAATCGCGTATTGGCTGCTGCCTCAATACGAAACCTGCGTTGTGCCCGACCCGAACAGCGACGATCCCGAGGACACCATCACTATCCGGTGCGTGAGTTTAACCAACCGGGACGGCCATCTACTGGTGCGCGTGTTGCATCCTGTGGTCCGGGATCGATGGTTCTTGTCCACCCATCCACCCATCCGCAACGGATATTTGGAAGGCACGTTTGAGATTCTGTCCGCATGCGATGACGATGACCGTTACGGCTTCATCGTCCGTTCGCCCAAGCCCAACCAAGGCGTCATCGTCGAAGTCGCATGTGCGCGGCGCTATCGCATCTACCAATGGCGAAGCGGCGCGTTCGATGCCCTGCGGCCCTGGACCTTCACGGGCGCGTTGAACCCGGGCGGTCATACGAGCAATCGCATTGGCGTATGGATGGAAGGCGGTCGTATTCGGCTCTACATCAACCGATTTTTGGTGACCGAAGTACGCGGCGTGTGGTTCCTAGAGGGCAAATTCGGTGTCCTGATCCATTCGGTCACCACGCCCGACTTCCGCTACCTGCTCAAAGACCTGCGCTTCTGGTCCCTCCCGGGCGAAGAGGCCGGCGAAGGCCGTGGGTAAACAGCTTGGGGTGCAGAACGGGGCTACTCATTCAGCCGGAGCTCGCGACGCACATGCTCGGCTTGTACGCGCTCCAGAAGGCCTCGGTCCACCCAGAAGTCCAACAGGTCGTTCAGGCGAAACACCGCGTGCAAACTAAGGCCGTGGCGGGCCAAAACTTCGCTCGCACCGCCTT
>JAADEP010000117.1 GCA_013153335.1 Chloroflexota bacterium | reverse complement strand
AAAGTCCCGCGCGTCCTTCGCATCGTGCCCGCGCTCCCGCGCACGGCCAGCGGCAAGATCCGCCGGGCCGAGGTGCGCGCGTGGTTCGAGGCCGCGTGAACCCCTCGCCGACCCACGCGGCCATCCCCCAAAGCTGAACTCGGTGCCACTCTAACCCGCTCTGCGTGGGGCCGGCCTGGCGCTAGAAGATCCTCCAGACCCAATCGCGTGGCTTAAGCCGAGTCGTGCGGAGGGGTCCCAACTTCAGGGTAGAGGACCTCGGGGCATTCGGGGCATGGTTCGAGCGCGAAGCCCAGGTCGCGCACGCGAGCTGCTTCGTTCGGGGGCAGCCGCGCGGACACATATCCTTCGTGGCTGATGGTCCACACAAGGAGCTGGGGCCCGCGATAAAGGGCCGGATCTTCAGGCCGGTCGTCCATCCACGCGTATAAGCTCGACGGGCGTAGCAGCCATGCCTGGAGCTCCGGGGTCAGGCGATAACGGCCATACGTGACGCGACCTCGCAGGGGGATGGGCGCGGCGTAGCGCCATCGCGAGGTCACCTGGCGCTCCAGGGCCGCGGCAAAGGGATGCAAGGTTGCCGGGGCCGCGCGGCGGGCTGGCCAAGTGAACTCGACGTGGCTCGCGCGGTCGAGGGCCCAGCGCAGGATGAGCCGCCACAAGCTCGGAGCCCCGGGTTGGAGAGGTTCTTCGCCGAACCACCACGAGCTGGACGCGCGCATCTTCGACATCCCTCAAAGACTTCGTAAGGAGGCAAACGCCCCGACCGCTGGGGCCGGGGCGTTGATGCCGCGTTGCCTGGGGTAAAGGCTGCGTTAGTCCTCGAGCGTCGAGGTATCGCCCTCGGGCAGGCCCAGCAGCCACGCGCGCAGCAAGCGGCGCATAATCTTGCCCGAGCGGGTCTTGGGCAGTTTCTCGACGAAGTGGATGCGCTCGGGCCGCGCGATCTTGCCGATGTGCTGGGCCACCCATTCGATGAGCTCTTTCTCCAACTCGGGCGAGCCTTGCAGCCCCGCGCGCAAGACCACGTACGCGTGGATCGCGTTCCCCTTGATCTCGTGCGGAATGCCCACGACCGCGGCCTCCACCACGTCGGGGTGCGCGACCAGGGCGCTCTCGATCTCCGCGGTGCCTAGCCGGTAGCCCGACACTTTGATCACGTCGTCCACCCGGCCAATGATCCAGTAGTACCCATCCTCATCGATCTTGGCCGAGTCGCCGGTGAAATAGCGGCCCGGGAACCGGCTCCAGTAGGTCTTGACGTAGCGGTCCGGGTCTTTGTACAGCGTGCGCAGCATCGCGGGCCACGGATTCTTGAGCACCAGGTAGCCCTCGGTGTTCGGCGGGACCGGGTTGCCCTCGTCGTCCACGACCTCGGCTTCTTGGCCGAAGAAGGGCCGGAACGCGGAACCAGGCTTGAGGGGTACGGACGGCACCGGGGTGATCATGAAGTGGCCGGTCTCGGTTTGCCACCAGGTATCCATAATCGGCGCTTTGCCGCCGCCAATGACCCGGTGGTACCACTTCCACGCTTCGGGGTTGATGGGCTCGCCGACCGACCCCAGCAGCCGCAGCGAGGAGAGGTCGTGCTTTTTGACCCACTCTTCACCGTAGCGCATCAGCCCGCGGATCGCGGTGGGCGCGGTGTAGAACACGGTCACGCCGTATTTCTCCACGATCTGCCACCACCGGTCCGGCGTGGGGTAATTGGGCGCGCCTTCGTACATCACCGAGGTGACGCCCAAGACCAAGGGCGAATACACGATGAAGGAGTGGCCCGTAATCCAGCCTGGGTCGGCCGCGCACCACCAGATGTCGTCGTCTTGCAGGTCAAAGACGTATTTGAGCGCGGTGTACGTGCCGACCATATAGCCGCCGTGGACGTGCAGGATGGCCTTAGGCTTGCCCGTGGTGCCCGACGTGTAGAGGATGAAGAGCGGGTCTTCCGCGTCCATAACCTCGGTGGGCGAAGGCCCTTCGGCCATGGGCGAAGCCATCAGGTCGTGGTACCAGTAATCCCGGCCTTCAACCATGGTGACGGGCTTGACCTCGGGCCCCAGGCGTTGGACCACCACGACCTTTTCCACCGAAGGCGTGAGCTTTACGGCCTCGTCCACCGTATCTTTAAGGGGAACAACCTTGCCTCGCATCCAACCGCCGTCTTGGGTGATGACGACCTTGGATTCGGAGTCGAGAATGCGCTCGCGCAGCGCGTCCACGCTGAAGCCGCCGTAGACCACAGAGTGCATCGCGCCGATTTTCGCGGTTGCGAGCATCGCGACGACGATCTCGGGGACCCGCCCCATGTAGATGGTTACGCGGTCGCCTTTTTTGACCCCTAAACCGCGTAAGACATTGGCAAAGCGATTGACCTCATTGTACAATTCCCGATAGGAGATGGTGCGTGTATCGCCGGGTTCGCCAATCCAATAAAACGCGACCTTGTTGCGTCGCCAGGTCTTCATATGACGGTCTAAGGCGTTGTGCACAATGTTGGTTTTGGCCCCGAGGAACCACTTGTAAAAGGGGGCATTGCTGTCATCGAGGACCTGGTCCCACTTTTGGAACCACTCCAGCTCTTCGGCTTCTTTGGCCCAAAAGGCTTCAATATCTTCCAAGGCCTTGCGGGCCATGGCCTCCCAATCCTTCACACGAGCCCGGCGTACCACTTCCTCGGGCGGATAGAAGACTTCGCCATGCCGTGGTTGAATCGCCATCGCAACCTCCTTTTCCTTGGGGATAGACGCAGACCGCGTCAACGTAGAGGCATAGGAATTGCACGTGCTGGGTACACATAGAAACCCGCAAAGGGAGAAAAAGATGCGCCGCTTCCTTCGCTTTTCTTGGCTTCTTTGGGGGCTGATGTTGCTGACCGCTTGTCGAGGCCGCAGCACCAGCCAGCCTGTGGTGACCCTGTTACCGCCGAATCCGCAAACCAATCCCCTGTATCAGGGGATCCCGCCCACGGTCACGCCAACGCCGCACGTGACGCCCACGTTCACCGCGACGCCGACGTTGCCGCCCACGGTCACGCCAACCCCCGTGCCCAAGTCAGGGACGGCTCCCAAGGCTGCAACCGCAACCCTGCCCGCGAGCGGGGCAACGCCACCTTTGGGCCAGGAACGTCCCGGGCCGGTGGTCCTTGCCTTCAAGCTCGACCATCCCATTGTGCTCGACGCGTCGCCCGACGATTGGGGCAATGTGCCGCCGTACTCGATCCGCCACGTGACCTTTGGGCAGGCCCATTATAAAGGATTGCACGACGCGTCGGGCGTGTTTCTGGCCGGCTGGGACGGAGGATATTTGTACTTTTGGGTGCATGTGACCGACGACGTCTATGTGCAGGAAGGCCACGGCGCGAACATCTTCCGCGGCGATAGCGTGGAAGTCTTGCTCGACACCCGGCTGGAAGAGGACCTTTACACCCACATCCTGAGCTCTGACGACATGCAATTTGGCTTTTCCGCAGGCAACCCGCCGGGTTCGAACCCCGAAGTTTGGCAGTGGTATCCCCGCTCGATGATGGGGCGGCCCAAGGGCGTGCAAGTGGTCGCGGTCGGGGTGCCGGACGGCTATCGCCTTGAGATCGCGATCCCGTGGGCTCGACTGAACCAGCGGCCGCGCGCGGGCTTGCGCATGGGTTTTGTCATCTCCATCTCGGACAACGACACCCCGGGGACGTTGCGCCAAGAGACCCTGGTTTCGAACGTGCCCTACCGGCGCCTCATCGACCCCACCACGTGGGGCGAGCTTCAGCTGATCGGAGGGACGAGTTCGCCATGAGCGCGCCGCGCCTATCTCGGCGGGACGTGTTGAAGCTCGGCCTCGCGGCCTTGGCCGCGCTGGCGAGTGACATGCTCCCCTTCCCCGACGACGGCGGTTATCAAGCCCAGGGCGTAGGCCTGGGCCGGGTCACGGTGGAGCGCATCGGCCTGTACAAGGCGCCTTCGTTCCGCAGCCCTCGGCTGGCTTACCTATACCAAGACATGCTCTTGCACTTGCAAGAGGAGCTGATCTCGCCTTACGGACCGCCCAGCAACCCACGCTGGTATCGCGTGGCCGAGGGCTATGTGCACAGCGCGTATATCCAGCGCGTCGACGTTCGCTATAACCCGGTGCGCACCGACATTCCCGAAACCGGGCGGGCGGCGGAGGTGACCGTGCCCTACACCCGGGCCTATCGCCCGCGCGAGCAAGGCTGGCAGAAGCTATACCGCTTGTATTACAGCTCGGTCCATTGGGTCGTGGGCCTGTGCACTGGCCCCGATGGCAAGCCGTGGTACCGCATTTTTGACGACTGGATGAAGGTGCATTATTGCGCGCCCGCGCACCACCTCCGCCTGATCGAGCCCCATGAGCTCGCGCCGATCTCGCCCGATGTGCCCGCGTACGAAAAGTTCATCTGGGTGGATTTGGACAACCAACGGCTCACCGCGTACGAAGGGGACGAGATCGTGCTCGAGACCGAGATTTCCACAGGGTTAGAGACCTTGGGCCGCGGGGAGCCCATCCCCACGAAGACCCCTGTAGGCACGTTTCACATCTTTCTCAAAGCCCAACAACGGCACATGGGGGATGGCCAGCTCACCTCGGACATCCACGCGTACGAATTGCCCGGGGTGCCCTGGGTCAGCTTTTTCCACGAATGGGGCGTGGCCTTCCATGGCACGTTTTGGCACGACAACTTTGGCAACCCGATGAGCCATGGATGCGTGAACATGCGAACCCCAGAGGCCTTGTGGCTCTTTCGCTGGGCAACACCGGTGATTTCGCCCTTGCACCGTTATGTGGAGGGGTATGGCACGCGCGTGAAGGTGACAGAGCAGAAGGACGACTGAGCCTGCTTTACGGTACAATGGATGCGGACCTCGCGCACGCGAACGCTTCATATTAGGAGCCGGTATGCAGGAACGCATCCGCAACTTTAGCATTATTGCGCATATCGACCACGGCAAGTCGACCCTGGCGGACCGCCTTTTGGAGCGGACCGGCACCATTGCCCCTGGGACGCCGGTGGAGCAGGTCTTGGACAGCATGGACCTGGAGCGGGAGAAAGGGGTGACCATTAAGGCGTCGGTGGTGCGGATGGAGTATCAGGCCGCGGACGGTCAGACCTACATCCTCAACCTGATCGACACGCCCGGGCATGTGGATTTCAACTACGAAGTCAGCCGCGCGCTGGCCGCGTGCGAAGGCGCGATTTTGTTGGTGGATGCGTCCCAAGGCGTTGAGGCCCAAACCATCGCGAATCTGTTCCTCGCGCTGGAAAACGACCTCGAGATCATCCCGGTGGTCAACAAGATCGACCTGCCTTCAGCCCGGCCCGATGAGGTCGCGCAGGAGGTCGCTGACCTGCTAGGCGTCTCACCCGACGAGGTCATCCGGATTTCGGCCAAAGAAGGGAGGAACATCGACCAGGTACTCGAAGCCATTGTGCAGCGCATCCCCCCGCCTCAGGGCGACCCCGAGGCGCCGTTGCGCGCGTTGGTTTTCGACAGCCACTATGACCCTTACAAAGGCGTGGTGAGCTACGTGCGCGTGGTGGATGGGGTGGTGCGCCCCAACGAGCCTTTGCTTTTGATGGCTGGCGGCGCGCGCTTCAAGCCCGTGGAGATCGGCGTGTTTGCCCCGGACATGCGCCCGGTTGACGCGCTCCACGCCGGCGAGGTGGGCTATATCGCCACCGGCTTGAAGACCGTGCACGACGCGCGCGTCGGCGATACGATCACATCCGCGGAGCAACCCGCCCAAGAGCCCCTGCCCGGCTATCGGCATCCCAAGCCCGTGGTGTTCGCGGGCATCTACCCGGTCGAGAGCGAAGATTACGAGGCCTTGCGAGACGCGCTGGCCAAGCTGCAGCTCAACGATGCGGCCCTCACTTACCAGCCCGAACATTCCCACGCGTTGGGGTTCGGCTTCCGCGCGGGGTTCCTGGGCATGTTCCACATGGAAATCGTGCAAGAGCGCCTGGAGCGCGAGTACGACTTGGACATCGTGGTCACCGCGCCGTCGGTCGAGTATGAAGTTTTGCTCAAGGATGGCCGCGTGATTCGCATTGATTCGCCGGCCGAATTGCCGCCCCAGGAGCAAATTGAAGAGATCCGGGAGCCCTGGGTCGCGCTGCAAATCTACACCCCGGTGGAGTTTTATGGCGCGGTCATGGAATTGGTCACCCAACGGCGGGGGATTTTCAAGGGGCAGGAGCACCCCACGCCTGACCGGGTGGTGCTGGATTTCGAGATGCCCTTGGCCGAACTCATCGTAGACTTCTTTGACCAACTCAAGTCGCGCACGCGCGGGTACGCCTCCATGGACTATCAATTCCTCGGCTATCGGCCCGGCGATTTGGTCAAGCTTGAGATTTGGGTGAACAAAGAGCCCGTGGACGCGCTCGCGACCATCGTGCACCGCGACGAAGCCTATCGCCGGGGGCAGAAGCTGGTCTCCAAGCTGAAGGAGCTCATCCCGCGGCAGTTGTTCACGGTGCCGATTCAGGCCGTGGCCAACGGACGGGTGATCAGCCGCGCGAACATCAAGGCCCTTCGGAAAGACGTCCTGGCCAAATGCTACGGCGGTGACGTCACGCGGAAGCGGAAGCTCCTCGAAAAGCAGAAAAAGGGCAAGAAGCGCCTCAAGCAGATCGGCAAAGTCTCCATCCCGCAAGAAGCTTTTCTCGCGGTCTTGCGCGTCAAAGAAGGCGATTCCTGAGCCGCCCCGCAGCGCGTTCGAACAGGTTTCCCATCGCCTCGCAG
>JAADEP010000128.1 GCA_013153335.1 Chloroflexota bacterium | reverse complement strand
CATCCCGCGTCGAACCACGGTATAATCGCGATCCCGCATCATACCTCGCTGTGGAGCCCGACGTATGCGCCAGGAGATTTTGACTTGGGACGAGGTCGACAAGCTCATTGAGTACTTGATCCCGCAATTCGATACCGAATTCGACGCGATGATCATCATCACGCGAGGCGGATTGGTCCCGGGCGGGCTGTTGGCTGAAGCCCTGGACATCACCCACATCCTCACCGCGGCCGTGGATTTCCCGGCCGAAGTCGAGATGGAACAGGCCAAGCTCAGCGCCTGGCCTAAGTTCCTCCAATTCCCCGAAGCGCATTTGCTAAAAGGCCGCAAAACCCTCATCGTCGACGACGTTTGGGGCTCTGGCCGCACCATCACCGCGGTGCGCGCTCGAGCCATCGCGGCCGGGGCCACGCCATATACCTGCGTGCTACACTTCAATCCGTACCGCAACTTGTTCGGCTCGCTGCGCCCCGATTATTACGCGGCCATCACCGATGCGTACATCATCTATCCTTGGGAAATCGACCGCGGCCCCGATAAGGTGCTGCTGACCGGGCCTTCAGGTATAGGCTGACGATGCATACCCCATCGGGTTCGCCGTTTCCCGCGAACATGCCCCACGCGGAGCCCGCGCGCCGTCGGCCCCGTCGCTTGTGGCCGTGGGTCTTGCTCTTGGCCTTGGGGATGAGCCTCGGCGGGCTCGGAGTCGGTTATCGCCTGGGACAGCGACAAGCCGAACCGCGCCCGACCGCGAGCCCAACCGAAGCATCGGTCCCCTACCAGGCCGTGGTCATGCTTGAGCTGTATTCGAGCGAAGGCCGACGGTTGCGCAGCGCGTCGGGCACCCTGATCCACCCCGAAGGGCTCATCCTCACCTGCGCCCACGGAGTGTGGCCCCGGCCCGGCGAAAGCCCTGAGACCACCATCGTGGTGCGCATGACCGACCGCGCGGAAACACCGCCACAACCGCGCTATCGCGCGCAGATCGTCCAAATGGACCCGGACGTAGACCTGGCCGTCCTGCGCATCACCCACGACGTCCAAGGACGCCCGGTCGACCCCGCCAAGCTGCAGCTACCCTTCATCCCCCTCGGGGACCCCAGCACGTTGAGCCTGGGGGACCCCATCACCATCTTGGGCTACCCCGGTATCGGCGGTTCGACCATCACCCTGAGCCAGGGTGTGGTCGCGGGCTTTGTCGAACAACCGCCCTACGGCCCACGGGCCCTCATCAAAACCACGGCCATGCTCGCGCGCGGCAACAGCGGCGGCGCGGCCCTGGATCGCCACGGGCGCCTGGTCGCGGTCCCTGTGCAGGTGGGCGTCGGGCCCGACGCGCCCGTAACCGATTGCCGTCTGGTGCAAGACACCAACCACGACGGAACCATCGACGCCCGCGATACCTGCGTCCCTGTGGGTGGATTTCTGAACACCTTGCGACCGGTGGACTTAGGCCAGGCGCTGATCGCGGCCGCGCGGCAAGGGCGGCACGACGCGCCCACCCCGACCGCGGTCGCCACGCCGCAAGCCCCGGCCTCGGCCTCCATCCTTTTGGCCCACGACACCTTGGTGACCCCGCATTGGTCGTGGCTCTTCGCGGACGAACACGGCTGGACCCAATTCACCGAAGGCGTCATGTGGGTCTCGCTGACCGATCCCCACTACACCCAGGCTTTTGTGCTGGATATGGGCCCCCGAGACGTAGACGTTCAGGCGCGCTTCCGCGTGCAGAACCCCGTCCCGGGCGCTTACCTTGGCCTGACCTGTCGCTATCAGCAAGGACGAGATTTCTACGCCTTCGTCCTGCGCACGGATGGCGCGTACGCGATCCTGCGATATCAGGTGGAAGGCGAGACCTACCTGGTGCCGTGGACCGCGAGCGAGCGTCCGTTGCGCGCGGGCGCGGTCGAAGAATTGCGCATCCAGTGCGACGGGGCGACCTTGCGCTTCTGGCGCGGGGAACAACGCCTCGCACAGGCGGTCGATGCCTCGTTGGAGGAAGGCGACGTGGGCTTTTTGTTTGGCACCCTGGGCCAAGGCGGATGGGTAGCCGGCTTGGACGAATATTGGATCCGTCTGATTTCGCACCCCCGGGAGTGAGCGCATGGGCAAAGTCGCCTATCTCGTGCAAAAGGCATGGCAATTTGGCCTCGAGGCCTTGCAGCGCCCCGGGGAACTGCCGCGGCTTATCCACGGGCTCCTTCACGGCGCGCATCCGGCCGAATACATCAAAATGCTGCGCTATCGCCCTTGGCTCGAACGCTGGGACGTGCGAACCGTGCTGGACGTGGGCGCGCATGTGGGCGAATTCGCCACGGCCGCGCGGGTGATGTTCCCACGGGCCCATATTTATTCCTTTGAGCCTCAACCCCAGCCCTTCGCGCGGCTGAGCCAAACCATGCGCAAGCGGGGCCGATGGACGGGGTTCCCGGTCGCGCTGGGCGCGCACAACGAAACCAAAACCTTGTGGGCCAGCCCTTACACCGCAGCTTCGTCGCTGCGTCCCATGGCGCGGGCGCACCGAGACGCCTTCCCATGGACCGAATCGCACGCCAGCGGCTCGGTGCAGGTGGTGCCTCTGGACGCGCTGCGGCCGCAATTGCACCTTCGACCTCGGGTTTTGCTTAAAATGGACGTACAGGGATATGAGCTCGAGGTCTTGCGCGGGGCAGAGCAGACCTTGCGCGAGGTCACGTACTGCTTGGTCGAAACGTCCTTTGAAGAGCTCTATGAGGGGATGGCGCTGTTCCAGGACATCTATCGGTTTCTCACCGAACGAGGGTTCGTTTACCGGGGCGCGTGGAGCCAATTTCTGGCCCCAGAAGACCGGCGCATTTTGCAGCAAGACGCGCTGTTCATCCGTGTGGATGGTGCCGAACCGCGCCCGAGCTCAGAAGCCTAGCCCCACCTGATGGGAGGTGTCGCATGCCACGTCGACCTTTGGTGGCGATTGTCGGACGGCCCAATGTAGGCAAGTCTACGTTGTTCAACCGCCTGATTGGCGAACGTCGGGCCGTGGTCAACGACGTACCCGGAACCACGCGCGACCGCCTGGTCGGCACCGCGGAGTGGCTGGACCGGGTCTTCGATGTGGTCGACACCGGTGGGCTCGACCCCACCGCGGGCACCCGCGGGAAGGAGCCTCTGTCGATTGATTCCGCGCCTTTTATTGACAAAATCCGTCAGCAAGCAGCCGAGGCCGTGCAAGCCGCGGATGCGGTGCTCTTCGTGGTTGACGCGACCTCGGGCGTGACCGCGGCCGACCGCGCGGTGGCCGAGACCTTGCGGCGGTTGCAGCAACGCAAAGGCGGGCGCCCCCATCCGCCGGTGCTGTTGGTCGTCAACAAAGTGGACGCCGATAGCCAGGCCGAAGACCTGTATTCGTTTTACGAACTCGGCTTCGGCGACCCGATCCCGGTCTCCGCGCTCCATGGCCGCGGGATGGGCGATATGCTCGACCGGCTGCTCGAGGTCATCCCTTGGGCCCCGCGTTTTGATGAACAAGATGACGACGAGGACGTGCCCAAACTCGCGATCGTAGGCCGCCCTAATGTGGGCAAGTCCAGCCTGCTCAACCGCCTGCTGGGCCAAGAACGGGTCTTGGTCAGCGACATCCCGGGCACCACGCGCGACGCGGTGGACACCCGACTGCGCTACTTTGGGCAAGACGTGGTGCTGATCGACACCGCGGGCATCCGACGCAAAGGCCGGGTCGAGCCCGGGGTGGAAAAATACAGCGTGCTTCGTGCGCTCCGCGCGCTGCAGCGTGCGGACGTCGCGCTGTTGGTGCTCGACGCGACCGAAGGCGTGACCGCGCAAGACGCGCACATCGGGGGCTATATCCAAGACGCGGGCAAGTCGGTTGTCCTGGTAGTGAACAAATGGGATGCGCTGGACAAAGACACCTACACCATGAACCGCTTCACAGAACACGTGCGGCAGAACTTGCATTTTCTGGACTACGCGCCCATCCTGTTTGTCTCAGCCAAAACCGGGCAACGGGTGGGCCAAATTCTGCCCACGGCTTTGGAGGTTTACAAGGCGCGCTACACCCGCCTGCCTACCTCTTTCGTGAACCGCATCTTGGGCGAAGCCGTGGATCAACACCCGCCGCCCATGAAAGGCACCAAAGCGCTCAAGATTTATTTCGGCTCCCAGGTCGGCGTGGCGCCGCCCACCTTCCTGCTGCGGGTGAACGACCCCAAACTCGCGCACTTCTCGTACTTGCGCTATCTAGAGAACCGCCTGCGCGAGGCCCATCCCTTCCCGGGCACGCCTATCCGCATTTTGCTCAAACCTCGGGAGCGACGCCAAAAACGAAAAAAGGCCCGCTAGAAAGGCCGCATTTTATGAGTTTGCCTCCGTAGCCCGGCGCAAAGCGGTATAATGCGACTAGACCACATCCTTTTTTCGGAGGCGCGAATCATGACGTCGCACCGTGTCCCCCCAGAACTTGCTGAGGCGCAGGTCTTGTGGAACCTCCGCCGGGCGGTCTTGTACGAGCACGCGGTCCAAAAAGGCCAAGGCCAGCTATCCCACGACGGCGCCATCGTCATCAACACCGTCCCCTACACCGGTCGTTCGCCCAAAGACAAATTCGTTGTGCGTGAGCCCCAAACCGCGGATCACATTTGGTGGGGCGAAGTCAACGTCCCCTTTGAAGAGGACGCGTACATGCGGTTGCGCGGCCGTGTCCTCGCCTATTTGCAAGGCCAACGCACCCTCTACGGCCAGGATGTGTACGCGGGCGCACATCCTCAACACCGAATTCGGGTTCGCATGATCACCGAATCCCCGGTGCACGCTTTGTTCGCCCGCAACATGTTCCTCCCTCTGGAGGGCGACCACCCCGTGTTCGCCGAATACACGATCTTGCACGCACCGTATTTCAAAGCCACACCCGAAACCGACGGCACCCGCTCCGAAGCGTTTATCATTCTGCACTTAGGACGAAAGGAAGTGATCATCGGCGGCACCGCGTACGCCGGCGAGGTCAAAAAGTCCATCTTCACCGCGTTGAATTATGAACTCCCGCTGCGCGATGTCCTATCCATGCACTGCTCGGCCAATTATGGGCAGGATAAGAACGACGTCAGCCTGTTCTTCGGCCTCTCGGGCACGGGCAAAACCACGCTTTCGATGGATACCGAACGCACCATCATCGGCGACGACGAACACGGATGGGCCGATGACGGGGTGTTCAACTTCGAAGGTGGAAGTTACGCGAAGGTCATTCGGCTCTCAGCCGAACACGAGCCCCTGATTTGGCAAGCGGTGCACCGCTTCGGCGCGATTCTGGAAAACGTGGTCGTAGACCCGGAAACCCGCATTGTGGACTTCAACGACGCGCGCTACACCGAGAACACGCGCGGGTCCTTCCCGCTGTCCTTCTTGCCCAATGCGGACCTCGAAGGTCGAGGCGGCCATCCCAAGGTCGTGTTCTTCTTGAGCGCGGACGCGTTCGGTGTGTTGCCGCCTTTGGCCAAGCTGACGCCCGAGCAAATCCGCGATTACTTCTTGCTGGGCTACACAGCCAAGCTGGCCGGGACCGAGCGCGGGGTCAAGGACCCGAAAGCCACCTTCAGCGCCGCGTTCGGCGCGCCCTTCTTGGTGCACCCGCCGCAGCGCTACGCGGACATGCTGGTCGACCTGGTGCAACGCAACGGCACCGAGGTCTGGCTGCTCAACACCGGTTGGACGGGCGGCCCCTACGGCGTTGGCCATCGCTTCCCCCTGCCCTACACCCGCGCGATGGTGCACGCGGTCCAGCGGGGTCTGCTGCGCGAGGTGCCCATGGAGCGCGAGCCGTACTTCGGGCTCTACATTCCAACCCACGTGCCCGGGGTACCGGACGAGGTGCTCAAACCGTGGCAGACGTGGCAAGATCAAAAGGCGTATGAAGAGAAGGCCGCCTACTTGAAGAAGTTGTTCGAAGAAGCGTTGGCGAAAATCAAGGCCTAAGTCCAACGCCTTTGCCCAATCCGGGGAGGGCGTGCTCGCGCCCTCCCCGGATCGATGCCGGCACCGCGGATTTACTCGCTGACGTGATGGGGCTGATAGCGCTTCTGCTTTTGGACCGACGAACGCCGGGCCTTCCACCATTCCCACACCATCGGCAATACAGAAACCACGATGATGCCCAAAACCGCGTAGTGGAAGTTCTCTTTGATGATGGGGATGTTGCCGAAGAAGTAGCCCAAGAACAAGAAAAGCCCGACCCAAGCCACCGCGCCCATGACGTTATAGTACAAAAACTTGCCATAATCCATCGTGCCCAGACCGGCCACAAAGGGGACGAACGTGCGCACGATGGGGACAAAGCGCCCTAAAACGACCGCAAAACCGCCATACTTCGCGTAAAAATCTTGGGTCTTCTTGAGATACTCTTCCTTCAGCACCCGACGCAGAAAAGGGTTCTGCGAATAGAACAAGCGCAAGCCGATCCGATGGCCAACCCAGTAGTTGACCGTGTCGCCCAGGATAGCCGCGCTGGTCAAAAGCAGAAACAGGGCCCAGACGTTCATTTCGCCCAGGGCCGCGAAGGTCCCCGCGGCAAAGAGCAGGGAATCCCCGGGCAGGAACGGCGTAACCACCAAACCGGTCTCGAGAAAAATCGTGGCGAACAAAATGCCATAAATCCACGGCCCGAAGTCGCGGATGAGTTGGCCAAGATAGGCATCCAGGTGCAAAAAAATATCCACAATGGTTTTCAACCAGCTCATCATAGCCTCCTGCAGACAAGAAAAAGATGAGCCAACGCGTGCCGCGCTGGCCAGGTGGCATACGGCAGCACCCGAGCCCACCAGGTAAGGGCGGTTGACCCCTCACGAAATGGTTCGCTCCCCCCGATTACGGGATGGGATTATACCGCGTTCCGGGCCCAGGGCCAGGGGCAGGGCTGGTATGGGTGCGCGCAAAGGTTGTAAAGCGGGGAGAGAATCCCGCGGCGTGGGGCCATGGATGCGCTCGCGTCACCGCAGGCGCCGCGGGCTGGAAGCCCGCGGCTAGGATAAAATTGCGCGCGAATCATCCGGCCCAACGTGCGGGAACGCACGGCAGACGACGAGGATAGCGGGCGGGTTCAGCCGCCCGCGGGCCAAGCGCGGGTTTCGCCGCCTGCGAATCCCCACGAACCCGTGGCCATGGGCGCGCTCGCGTGCCGCAGGCGCCGCGGGTGGGAAGCCCGCGGCTAGTTGTATAAAATTGCGTGCGGATTATCCGGCCCGACACGCGGGCATGTGGCGGCGAATTTGTAGCGGGCGGGTTCAGCCGCCCGCGGGCCAAGCGCGGGTTTCGCCGCCCGCGGCATGAGCTTCTACGAGATTTGCCTGCACCCGTCCCGAGGGCGCGCGAAGGTGGCCCAGGGCGAAGGCGGGTATAATCCCAACGCCTGCTCCAAGCGAGGGTCTGATTTTGAGGCGTCTTATGCACGAACCCTTACGAAAGCTGCTGCAACGCATCGAAGCTCGGGGCTACGCGACCCGAGACGAAGGGCACCGGCTCATCCACGCGACCGGGCCGGATTTGGCCCAACTCCTGGCCATGGCCGCCGATTGGGCCCAACGCGCCCATGGCCGCACGATATCATACTCGTGCAACGTCTTCATCCCCTTGACCAACTTGTGCCGCGACCGCTGCGCGTATTGCACGTTCGTGCGGCGGCCCACGGATCCCGACGCGCGGTACCTCACCCCCGATGAAGTTCTGGCCCTGGCCCGGGCGGGGGCCAAACGAGGGTGCAAAGAAGCTTTGTTCAGCCTGGGGGACAAGCCCGAAGCCGTGCATCGGGTCGCACGGGAATGGCTCCAACGCCTGGGATACCCGTCGACCGTGGCCTATCTGCACGCCATGGCCGAACGCGTGCTCCATGAGACCGGCCTGCTGCCGCACCTCAACCCCGGGGTGCTCACCGAGGCGGACTTGGCCCGACTGCGGCCCGTAAGCGCGAGCATGGGTCTCATGCTCGAATCGGTCAGCCCGCGGCTGACCGAGCCCGGGGGGCCGCACTTCGGCAGTCCAGATAAAGTGCCGAAAGTCCGCCTGGCCATGATCGAAGCGGCCGGCCGACTTCGCATTCCCTTTACCACGGGCATTCTCATCGGTATTGGCGAGACCCGAGAAGAACGGGTCGACAGCCTCGTGGCCATTGCGGAACTGCACCGGCGCTACGGCCACATCCAAGAAGTCATCATCCAAAACTTCCGAGCCAAACCGGGCACCCGTATGGCACACCATCCCGAGCCGAGCCTTTGGGAGATGTTGCGCACCCTGGCCGTTGCCCGGTTGATCTTCGGCCCGGCGATGAACCTGCAAGCACCGCCGAACCTGGCGCCCGAAAGCTATGGGCTCTATCCTCTAGCCGGCGCCAACGACTGGGGCGGCGTCTCGCCTATCACGCCCGATCACATCAACCCCGAAGCGCCCTGGCCCAAGTTGGACGAGCTACGCACCGTGACCCAAGAAGCAGGGTACCACCTGGTCGAACGCCTGCCTGTCTATCCAGCGTACCTGTCGCCGAAGTGGGTCGCGGCCTCGGTCTGGGAAGTCCTGCGTCGTCGTTATGCCGAAATGCTGCCCCGCCATGGAGCCTTGCCCCCAAGCCAGCCCTGACAAGGGCCTGAGGGTCTGGGCTCAGGCTGGGTGCACGCAAGAAGCCCCGGGCCTGTGCTACAATGGTCCGGCCCTGCGCCCGTGGGGAGCATGGTCGAGGAGGTTGTCATGTCGTTTGTCTCTCCATCCGAAGCGGTGAGCTCGGGCTTGGAGCGCCTGCTCCGCCGAGTTTCGCCCGACGTTGGCCGAATTTTGGACAAAGCCCTGGCCGACCGAACCATCACCACCGACGAGGCCGAGCGCCTCTTTGCGGTCCAAGGCACCGACCTCTTTGCGCTCCTGGCCGTGGCCGACGAGCTGCGAGCTCGCGCGGTTGGGGATTTCATCACCTACGTGGTTACCCGCAACATCAACTTCACCAACGTGTGCTACATGGGCTGTCGGTTTTGCGCCTTTGGACGGCCCGCTCGCGATCCCGAAGCCTATACCCTAAGCATGGAAGACGTGGTGCAACGAGCTCGAGAAGCCTGGGAGTGGGGCGCGACCGAAGTGTGTTTGCAAGGTGGATTAAACCCGCACCAGCCTCCCACGATTTACGAGGACATGGTGCGCGCGATCAAAGAGGCCGTCCCCCAGATTCACATTCACGCGTACTCCCCGTTTGAAATCTGGTGGGGGAGCCGACGCCTGGGCATCTCAGAAGAAACGTTCCTGCGCCGACTCAAAGACGCGGGCCTGGGCAGCATCCCCGGGACCGCGGCCGAGATCTTGGTGCCCGAAGTGCGCCAAAAGCTGACCAAGAACAAACTCTCGCGCGAAGCCTGGGTGCGCATCGTTCGCACCGCGCACCAGGTGGGCATCCCGAGCACTGCGACCATCATGTATGGGCACATTGACGCGCCCCGGCACTGGGTCGAACACATCGACCTGCTGCGCCGTCTGCAGCGCGAGACCGGTGGCTTCACCGAATTCGTGCCGTTGGGCTTCATCCACGAAAACACCCGCCTTTATCTCGAGGACGGCGCGCGGCCGGGCCCGACCGGGATGGAGGACCTGAAAATGCATGCGATCGCCCGGCTTATGCTGCAACACACCATCCCCAACATCCAGGTTTCGTGGGTCAAACTGGGCTATAAGATGGCTCAGATGTGCCTTCAGGCGGGCGCGAACGACTTCGGGGGCACGCTGTTTGAAGAGAGCATCAGCCGGGCCGCGGGCGAAACCCAGGGCACGTTCACCGCGCCCGAGACCTTTGAGCGCCTCATCCGGGACCTGGGGCGCATTCCGCAAGAGCGCGACACCCTGTACCGGCCCGTGATTCGGGGGCGTCAGGATGGAACGGCGGCGCCCCAGCTTTGGCAACCGCCCCTGGTGCGCGCTATGCCCGGCCCGCGCGTCGTGTATCGCTGAGCCAGGGCCAGGCGCGCGGGAGGCTCGGCCAGCCAACGGGGCAGAAGAAGAAACGCCGAGCGCTACGCGCTCCGAAGGGCTTTCGCGCGCTCGGGCTGCGCTTCAGGCGAGCCGGGTTCCGGAGCTTCGGCCTTGTGGGCTACCATCCACAACAGAAAGCCACCCCGCCGGGAAGGTCGCTTATAGAAGGCCACGCGTGCGAAGCCCGCGTCGCGCGCCCACGCGCGCCACGTCTCCGGTGGATACACCCGCGTGTGCGGGCTGATAAACGCGCGCTCGACCCACTCAAAGGGCCGGCGCATCCAATGGCGGCCATCGACGTCGGCCAAAAGCAACGCGCCACCGGGCCGCAGCACCCGATAGGCTTCGGACAGCACCTGGCGGGGCTGGGGCAAGCAGTGGAAGGTCATGACCAGCGTGACCAAGTCAAAGGCCTCGGCCCGAAAAGGCAAGGCTCGCGCGTCGCCCTGGACAAAGTGCGGAGGCCGCGGCCCTGGGGAAAGGCGTTCAGGGCGCAAACACTCGAACGCGATGTCCAGCCCGACGACCGTGGCCTGGGGCAGCACACGGCTCAAATAGGCACTGCCATATCCCTGCCCCGCGCCGATATCCAACACCCAGGCCTCGGGAGGTACGTGCAGGTGTTGCAAGCCAAAGGCATACGCGCGCGAAGAACGCGCGATGGGCAAACGGGCGAACAACCGCCGTACGGCCTTCATGCTTTTGACTCCTGGACGAGATTGGCCGGGGTCGAACGCCCGGCTTGGAACCACGCGCGCACTGTGTCGAGGGCGCCGTAGGCGGTTAGGTCCGCGCTCAGAGGCACCACCGGGACCTCGCGGAGCACCTGCAGCGTGTACGCGTCGCTATCGGGCTCGAACACGTCCTCGGGGTTATCGCGCCGCGCGTAAGCGGGCAGGCCGTTGGGGACCGGCACCGCGCGGTAATAGCGCTTGCGGCTGAGACGCACAACGCGCCACGGCGTCGCGGGCGTCGCGTCGTGCGGAACGTCGATCTTGAGCACATCCACGCCTGGGGGAAGGCCCTGGCGAGTCAAAATTTCGCGCGCGAACAGGCTCACAAAATGGGCCGCCACGCGAAAATCCAGCCGGGGTTCGTGGGCCGTATGGTGCTCGGCATCGGCCTCGAGGGACGCGGCCAGGGCCGGGATCTCAAACGCGGCCGCTTCGAGCGCCGCGCCGACGGTCCCGGAGATGGTGATTCCGATGCCCACGTTTTCGCCCGCGTTGATGCCGGAGATCACCAAGGCGGGTTGGCGCGGCAGCAGCTGCAAAAGCGCGATCTGCACCGTTTGCGCGGGCGTTGCGTCGACCTGATACGCGGGCCAAGGCCGCTCGGCCGACGGAGGCACGCGCGTCGCGGTACCGCTCAAGCCGGCGAGCATACAGCGCCCCGCGCCGGTCCATTGCCGCGCGGGGGCAACCACCCAGACTTCGCCCAACGCGTCCGCGGCCCGGGCCGAGGCCCAAAGGCCGGGCGAAGCGATGCCATCGTCGTTGGTCACCAAGATCAAAGGCCGGGTCATGGCACACGCTCCGTAAGACAAAAGCGGGCCGCGCATGCGGCCCGCTCCTGGCGCCCTCGCCGCGACTCGAACGCGGGACCTCCTCCTCCGCAGGGAGGCGCTCTATCCACTGAGCTACGAGGGCGCAAACCGTCCTATTCCAGCGGGGAGGGCGGGATTCGAACCCGCGGTCGAGGTCTTCCCCCGACAACCGCTTAGCAGGCGGCCCCAATCGTCCACTCTGGCACCTCCCCAGGGCATCCCTATTTTACCACAAAATCCGAGCTTGAAAAGCCTCCGCGCTGCCTTTCGCCCTGGGAGTTCCCGCCCTGGCCCCTGACTTCAGCGGAGGGAGTGGGATTCGAACCCACGGTGGGCGCGAGGCCCACAGCGGTTTTCAAGACCGCCGCCTTCGTCCACTCGGCCATCCCTCCGACTCGGATTATACCAAATCCCAAGCGCCGAACCAAGGGCCCAACCCGCGGCCAACAGCACCGGCCCCGCGGTGGGCCACGTAAGCCTTTCCGACGCGCTGGCCCGCCGCGGACAGGGCCGTGCGAGCAGCCCGTGCCTTACCGCTTGGTGTAGGTCGGCGCCTTGCGGGCCCGCTTGAGCCCCGGCTTCTTGCGCTCTTTCTCGCGCGGGTCACGCGTCAACAAGCCCGCCTTGCGCAAAGCCGGGCGATAGTCGGGGTTCATCTTCAGGAAGGCCCGCGCCAAGCCCAAGCGGATCGCGCCCGCCTGGCCCGTGATGCCGCCGCCCTTGACCAGCACTGTGATGTCATACCGCTCGCGCGCTTCGCCGAGCACCTCAAAGGGTTTGAGGATGTATTCAATATCGCCGAAGCGAGTGAAATAGGCCTCAATGGGCCGGTTGTTGACCACAAACCGACCGCTGCCCGGCATAATGCGCACGCGCGCGGTCGCTTCTTTGCGACGGCCAATGCCTTCGTAGTATCGCACCTTTTGGGCCTGCTCCATCCTTCTTGCCTCCTGGTTTCCCGCGTGAAGTCGGGGTTCCTCGCAGAGCCAACCGCTCCGCGCGTTAGTCTAACGTCACCACCTTGGGCCGCTGCGCCTCGTGGGGATGCTCAGGGCCAGCGTAGACCTTGAGGCGACGGAGCATCTTGCGGCCCAGCCGGTTCTTGGGCAACATCCCCTTGACCGCGAGCTCGATCACCCGCTCGGGATGGGTGCGCAACATATCTCGCAGCGCGGTTTCCTTGATCCCGCCCGGATACCCCGAGTGGCGGTAGTATTTCTTATCGGTCAGCTTGCGGCCCGTTACCCGCACCCGATCCGCGTTGATGACAATGACGAAATCGCCCATATCCACACCCGGAGTGTACGCGGGCTTATGCTTCCCCATGAGCAACGTCGCGACTTTCGCGGCCAAGCGGCCCAAAATCTGGCCGCTCGCGTCGATGACGTACCACTCATGGGTGACCTCATCGGCCTTGGGGTAATACGTTCGATGCAATTTCGTGGTCACGGTTCAACCTCCGGTTGCCGAGCCTCTTGGGCCCGGGGCTTCAAATGCGCCTTGACCCAGGCCGCGAATCGGGTCCGATCCCAATGACACGCGGCCACCTGCAACAACGCGTGTTCCTGCTCCTCGTCCGAAGCTTCGAGCTCATACCCGTTCAACACCAAAAACACTTCCATAGCCGCGTGCGCCGTGCGTTTGTTCCCGTTGACAAAGGGATGGTTTTTGACCAGACCAAAGGCCAGCGCCGCGGCCTTATCGCCGATGCTGGGGTAAAGGTCCTGACCGCCGAAGGTCATCTGCGGCGTCGCGACCGCAGAGACCAACCCGGCCCAATCGCGCACGCCCGCTTCCGAGCCGGTCTGGGCCATCACCAATGTGTGGATGTGCAGCACATCCTGCACGGTCAAGTAACGCATCACAACGCGGCCAAACGCCTGTACAAGTCCTCATTCTTGCGAACCACGTACTGCACCGCGCGGTCGAAGTCGGATTCGGACGCGGGCAGGACCAACCAGGCCAACACCGTGGCCCGCGCCAAAGCTTCGACCGACAGGCCCAAGCGTTCGGCGCGCGCCTGAAGCTGCTTCAGCTCCCGGTCGGTGAGCTGTACCACCACTTCAGCCATGGTCCTCCCTCCCTGGCGGCTGAAGGCGCCAACGCGCCCACCACCAAGCCCGAAAGGCTTCGACCGACGTCGGGGACTGCCAGGCCCGCAGGGTCGCGGGGTCATACGCGACCTCGGCCAAGAACAGACCTTGGGGCGGCGCGAGCACGGCCCAGGGTTGCGCGGGCGGTTCGGTGAACGCGCGCGCCCACCGTTCCCACGGGATTCGGCCTTGGGCCAGGGCGACCTGCGCCGCGACCATGCGCCGGACCATGCGGTAAAGGAAGGCGTCGGCCGCGACGTCGAAGGCCCATAACCCCTCGACCACGGGGTACCACGTAGCCCGATAGACCGTGCGCACCGTGGTCCCCCGCGCGCCCGCGGGCGGGGTGCCCAAGGCCGCGAAATCGTGCCGTCCGACGAGCTGCGCTGCAGCGCGGTTCAGCGCGTCGGCTGAGGGGCAAGGCCAAACCCGCCACGCGTAGCGCTCTTGGAACGGATGGCGCACCGCGCTGCACCAAAGCCAATACACATACCGGCGCCCCAAGGCCGCGTAACGAGGGTGGAACCCCTCAGGGGCCTCGCGCACGTGCCATACCGTAACGTCGGCCGGCAAATGGGCGTTGAGCGCGCGCAGCAGCGCCTCGGCGCCATGGCGCCAGGTCAAACGGAACGCGACGACCTGGCCCAACGCGTGCACCCCAGCATCGGTACGGCCCGCGTAGCGGATGGCTGCTTCTTGCCAACCGAGCGCGCGCAAGGCTTGTTCGAGCACACCCTGAACCGTGCGCGCCCGGGCTTGTCGTTGCAGCCCCGCGAACGCGGTGCCGTCATAAGCTAGCCAAGCTTGGTAAAGTGCCATACATCCAGCTGGCCCGGCGTGCGGGCCGCGTGACTATTCTTCCACCAACTCGATCAACACCATCTCGGCCGCGTCGCCCTTGCGCCAACCCAGGCGATAGATGCGGGTATAACCGCCCGGGCGGTTTTCATAGAGGGGCGCAATTTCGTGAAAGATTTTGTGCACGAGCTGCCGGTCGTTGCCCAAGCGGGCCGCGACCAAGCGTTGGTAATGCACCATCTGCGCCCGCCCTTGCTCGGTCTCTTGAGCTGCGGCCGCGAGGCCCTTCTTGGCCAACGTGATGATCTTCTCGGCCTCGTTCTGAATGGCCTTCGCCTTCGCGCGCGTCGTACGGATGCGGCGATGCTCAAACAGCTGTTTGAGCAAATTGCGGCGCAGCCACTTGCGCGCGTCCCGGCTACGCCCGAGTTTGTATCCCGCCTTTCGGTGTCGCATGGCTCTTACTCCGCTTGCTGATCAGCTTCTGCGGCCAAGTCCTCGGGCAGATAGCCCTTGGCCTGCAGCTTTTGTTTGAGCTCATCCAAGCTCTTCGCACCGAAGTTCCGGATGCCGAGCAAGGCATCCTTGCCCTTCTCACGCCAAATACGCAACACATCCCCGACCGTATCGATGCCCGCGCGCTTGAGCGCGTTATACACGCGCACCGAGAGCTCAAGGTCTTCGATGGGCACGTTCAACCGGCTGTGTTCCGGTTCTTCTTCGCTAGGGCGTTGCGTAGACGTCAAGAAACTCTCGCCCTCTTCTTGGCCGGTGAGGGGCAAAAAGTGCGCGACCAAAATCTGGGCCGCGGCGTGCAGCGCCTCCTCCGGACGCATGGTGCCGTCGGTCCAAATCTCCAAAATCAAGCGGTCATAATTGGTCCGCTGCCCCACCCGTTCGGGCTCGACCGTAAAATTGACCTTGCGCACGGGCGAGAAAATGGCGTCCACAGCCAGTTCATTGATGGACAGACTGCGACGCCGCTCTTCGGCCGGCGAGAACCCCCGGCCTCGTTCCACCACCAACTCCATAGTCACCGCGGCTTGCGGGTCGTCGATGGTGAAGAGGTAAAGCTCGGGGTTGACGATTTCGACCTCGGGGGTGGGTTGGATGTCGGCCGCGGTGATCTCCCCTTCGCCGCGAACCTCAAGGTATAGGTGGGCGCGGTCACCATCCAGCAATTTGACGCGCAGCTTCTTGAGGTTCATCATGATGGTGAGCACATCCTCACGCACCCCGGGGATCGTGGTGAACTCATGGGGCACGCCGGAGATCCGCACCATGGTTACGGCCGCGCCCGGCAACGACGAGAGCAACACGCGGCGCAACGCGTTGCCCAGGGTCACGCCGTAACCCCGCTCCAGCGGCGTGATCACGAAACGGGCGTAGCTCTGCGACTCCCGTTCCGTGCTGATCTTGGGCATAACAATGCCGGCTAACACATTATTGGCACTCATACGCGTACCCCTCGATCCAAAAAGTCCAACACGGTCACAGCATTAGCGCGAGTAGTATTCCACAATCAACTGCTCATTGATGGTTGCGTCGATCTCCCCGCGCTCGGGCAAACGCAGCACCCGACCCGAGAGGTTATCCAAATCCCGTTCCAGCCACGCGGGGACGGACCGTTGCGCGGCCCATTCGGGGATGATCTCTTGGAAGAAACGGCGCTTGCGCGAGCCTTCGCGCACCGCGACCACATCCCCTGGGCTGAGCAAATACGAGGGCACGTCGGTGCGGCGGCCATTGACCGTGAAGTGGCCGTGGGTCACCAGCTGCCGCGCCTCGGCCCGGCTGCGCGCGAAGCCCAGGCGATAGACCACGTTGTCGAGCCGCGACTCGAGGATCTGGAGCAAGTTGAGGCCCGTAAGGCCCCGGCGTTGGGTCGCGGCGTCGAAGTAACGGCGGAACTGGCGCTCGCTCACGCCGTAGATACGCTTCGCGCGCTGCTTCGCGCGCAGCTGCTTGGCGAAGTCGGACTCGCGGCTGCGGCGCAACGCGGCCATGCGGCCATGCTGGCCGGGCGGGTATTTTCGACGCTCAAAGGGGCACTTTTCGGTGAAGCACTTCGCGCCTTTGAGATACAACTTTTCGCCTTCGCGGCGGCACAAACGACAGACCGGACCAAGATACCTACCCATAGAACCGCCTCTCTCCTTGACGCGGATTGACCGCCTCGCGCGGCGCGAGGCGGGTTGACGGGACCGAACCAAACGCTAACCCGGTGGGCCGAAGCGCCGCCGGGTCCGGCGCCGACGCCTTTACACCCGTCGCTTCTTCGGCGGTCGGCAACCGTTATGCGGAATAGGCGTAATATCCGAAATCGACAAAATCTTGATGCCGTCGATGTTGATCAGCGCGCGCAAGGCAGCTTCGCGCCCCGGGCCCGGGCCCTTGACGAAGACGTGGGCTTCGCGCAAGCCCATATCGCGCGCGGCCTTGACCGCTTGCTCCAGGGCCAGTCGCGCGGCGAAAGGCGTGCTTTTGCGCGTCCCTTTGAAGCCCACCGTACCGCCGCTGGCCCAGGTAATGGTGTTGCCCTGCTCGTCGGTGATGGTGACGATGGTGTTGTTGAACGTGGCCTGGATGTAAATCCGGCCCCGGGGCACCACGCGCTTGACCTTGGTGCGACGACGGCGAGACGAACGAACCGAACGAGCCATAAGCCCAACTCTCCTTGAGGTTCTCTTTGGGCCTGCCTCCAGCCCGTAGGGCGAGGGCAGCAGCCCGAAACTTACTTCTTCTTCGCGCCGCGGCGTCGGCCGCGCCCGGCCACGGTCTTACGCGGGCCTTTGCGCGTGCGCGCGTTGGTGCGCGTGCGTTGCCCGCGCACGGGCAAGCCCCGGCGGTGGCGCAGCCCGCGGTAGCAGCCGATATCCATCAGCCGCTTGATGTTCATTTGCACCTCGCGGCGCAAGTCACCTTCCACCTTATAATTGCGTGAGATAAACTCCCGCAGGCGGGCCACCTCGTCGGGCGAAAGCTCATACACCCGGCGATCCGGGCTCACACCCGTTGCAGCCAAGATTTCCTTCGCGCGCGACCGACCAATGCCGTAAATGTAGGTCAGCGCGATTTCAATGCGTTTGTTCCGCGGCAAGTCAACACCGGCAATCCGTGCCATAAGCCTACCCCTGTCGCTGTTTGTGGCGAGGATCTTCGCAGATCACATACACACGCCCGCGTCGGCGCACAATCTTGCACTTCGAGCAGCGTTTCTTGACCGAAGAAGAGACCTTCATCGTTCCGCTCCTTTCCAAATCCCGATCATCCAGCTCCCGCAAATTCGCTATTATACCGAAAAGCCGTTGTTTGTCCAGGCGAGGGGCCGAAAATTTCCCGGCCCAACCTACAATTGGGTCAGAATCACCGGCCCTGCGGGCGTGACCGCGACCGTATGCTCAAAATGCGCGGTCAGCGATCCATCGGCCGAAACCACCGTCCAGCCATCAGGCTTGACCTTGGTGCGCGGGGTCCCCACCAGCACCATGGGCTCGAGGGCCACCGTCAGCCCGGGCTGGATCTCCAGACCTTGCCCAGGCCGACCGTAGTTCGGCACCATCGGGAACTCGTGCATCGAGCGGCCTACACCGTGCCCGGTGTATTCGCGGGTCACATAAAAGCCGTTCGATTCCACGTGCTGTTGGATGGCCCACGACACATCGCCAATGCGGTTGCCTGGCCGCAGCTTTTCAATGCCCTTATACAAGGCCTCTTCGGTCACCCGGAGCAACTTTTGGGCCAGGGGCGAGATCTCGCCCACGCCCATGCTAAAGGCCGAATCCGCGATAAAGCCTTGATAGACCGTGCCGCAATCCACCGAGACGATATCCCCCTCTTTGAGCACCCGCTTGGGGCTCGGGATGCCGTGCACCAGCTCGTCGTTGATGCTGACCGTGATGGTCGCGGGGTACGGATACGGCCCCGGATAGCCCTTGAACGCGGGTTTCGCGCCGTGGGAACGGATGACCTCTTCCGCGATGGCATCCAGCTCTGCGGTTGTGACCCCGGGCCGGATGGCCTTCCGCACCGCGTCCAACGCCAACGCGTTGATGCGCCCGGCCTCGCGCATGATCGCGATCTCTTGCGGGCTTTTGAGGATGACGCGGCGGGTCCAGACCATGGCTTACGCGTCCTCAGAGGCCGTTGACTTTTGATTGAGCGCGTCTTGCACCGCATCGATCAAGGCCCACGTGACCTCATCCATCGGGCGATTGCCGTCGATCTCGACCAACACGCCCTGGTTGCGATAGTACTCAATCAGCGGCGCGGTTTCTTCCTCATACACCCGGATGCGGTGCTGAATGGTCTCGGGCTTATCGTCTTCGCGTTGGTAAAGTTCCGAACCGTCGTAATCGCACACGCCCGGCTGTTTGGGTGGGTTGTACTTCTCATGGAAAATATGGCCGTGAGCGCGGCAGATCCAGCGGCCGCTCAAGCGTTCGACCAAGACCTCTTCGGGCACGCGGATGTAGGGCACGATCAAGCGCGCGCCCCGTTCCGCGAGCATAGCCGCGAAAGCCTCAGCCTGCGCCAAGGTCCGCGGGAACCCATCCAAAATCGCGCCTCGCCGCGCGTCGTCCCGGCTCAAACGCTCGCGGACCATCTCAATGGTCACCTCGTCGGGCACCAACGCGCCGCGGTCCATATATTGCTGGGCCAGCCGTCCCAAAGGCGTCTGCTTCTTCAGGTGCTCCCGAAAGATATCGCCCGTGGAAATGTGGGGCAGCCCCAGCGCTTCGGCCAGGCGTTTGGCCTGCGTGCCCTTGCCCGCGCCAGGCGGGCCCAAGAGCACAATGAACAATGGTCGCTCATCCGTGGTGGTTGCCATCGTCCCGCTCCTCTCCCACTCCTTACCGGATCAGCAAGCGCTCTTCGTAGCCGTGCATCTTGAGCTCAGCCTCGATGTTGTACAACAGGTCCCGCACCACGCCGACCACGATGATGAGGCCCGAGGACGAGATGAGCAGCAGCGACGAATACCCGCCCTGGGCCGCGGACGGCACGAGCAGGGTGAGCAAATAGGGCAGGATGGCTACGAAGCCCAGGAACAGCGCGCCGGGCAGCGTGATGCGGCGCAGCACCCGGGTCAGGTACTCTTGCGTGGGTTCTCCGGGGGGCACGCCCGGGATGCGCGCGCCCTGGCGGCGCAACTGCTCGCCGTAGCTCTGCTGCATGAAGAGCACTTCGGTGTAGAAGAAGGTGAAGAGCACCACGAAGATGAAGTAGCTCCACCAGTAGGTGCCGTAGTTGGGGTCAAAGAAACGCTGGATGGCGCTCGCGATGTTGCGCAGGGTTTCGTTGCTCGAGTTGAGGAAGAGTCCTGCGAACATGCCGGGCAGCGCGAGCAACGACTGTGCGAAAATGAGCGGGATCATGCCGGCCATGTTGACGGGCAGCGGCAGCGTTCCTTTGACAGGCATGGACATACGGCGGCCAATGCGCCGGCCCGGGTACATCACCGGCACCAACCGCTTGCCCTGCTGCACGAACACGATAAGGAACACGGTGAAGACCAGCACGATAAGCGAGACCGCGGTGTAGAACCAGCGGTTCTGCGGGTCTTGCCACAAGGTCGCGAAGTTGTACGGCAGCCGCGCGGTGATGCCCGCGAAGATGATGAGGGAAATGCCCTGGCCTTTGATGCCGTACTCAGAGATCAGCTCACCCAGCCAGATCGCGAACATCGTGCCCGCGGTCATCGCGAGAATAATGGCGATGCTGGGCAAAATTTTGTCGCCCGAAAAGCCGAAATTGGGGATGACGGGCACCCCGCCGAAGTACGAGACCAAGCGGATCTGGCCCAGCGCCTGCAACGCGGCCACGGGGACGGCCAAAATGTAGCTCCAGCGCTCCATCCACTTCCGGCCTTCCCGCGGGTCCTCTTCCATGCGGCGCTGCCACGAAGGCACGATGGGCACCAAAATCTGCAAAATAATCTGCGCGGTAATGTACGGGTACACACCCATCGAGAGCACCGAGAACCGGGCCAACGCGCCGCCCGAGAGAAAGTTGAGCAGATTCAAAAACCCGGCGCCGGGCTTGGTGCTTTGCAGCAGCTGGGCCATGACATCCGCGTCCACCCCCGGCACCGGGATCTGCGCCGCGAAGCGGTAGATCACCAAAATGCCGATGGTGATCAAAAGCTTGCGGCGGATGTCTTCGGCGATCCAGAGGTAACGCCATGGTGAACCTTTCATGGACGGAACTCCTCACGGGCCGGGCCGGTCAGGACCAGGCGATGATTTCCACCTGGCCGCCGGCAGCTTCGATCTTGGCACGCGCGCCCTGGCTCACCCGGTGGACTTTGACCGTGAGCGCGATATCCAGATCGCCGCGGCCCAAGATGACGATGGGATAGCGGACCTTGCGCAGCAAGCCCTTGGCCACCAGGGTCTCGGGCGTCACTTCCTCGCCCGCCTGAAAGCGTTGGGCCAGTTGGTCAAGGTTGATCTCGTGAAATTGCTTTGGGAAAGGCGGCTTGAACCCGCGCTTGGTGGGCAAGCGGCGCACCAAAGGCAGGTTCCCGCCTTCGTGATAGGGACGCACACCGCCGCCCGCGCGCGCGTTTTGGCCCTTGGTGCCGCGGCCTGCGGTCTTGCCCTGGCCGGCCGCGATGCCCCGGCCCACCCGCTTTTTGCGGTGCTTCGCCCCCGGATTCGGTCGTAAATCGTGGATCTTCATGACCCCACTCCCATGCACAGGATAACGAACCTGTCGCCCGTGAGGGCTACACGAACTACTGCTCCACCTCTTCTACGCGCACCAGGTGCGCCACCTTCGCCACCATCCCCCGGATCATCGGCGTATCCGCGTGCTCGACCGTCTGGTTCAACCGGCGCAAGCCCAGCGCGCGCACCGTCTCTTTCTGCCGTTTCGAATACCCTATCGGGCTCTTCACCAGCGTAATGCGCAATCGCTTACCGGCCATGCGACTTCCTCCGCTTGCGGCGATCCCAGAACGGCATCACATGCTCAATGGGCTTGTTGCGCTCCTGCGCCACTTCCTCGACCGCGCGCAGCTGTTGCAGCGCGTCCATGGTGGCCTGCACCACGTTGATCAACGTGTTCGCCCCCATGGACTTGGTGAGCACGTCACGGATGCCCGCGGCCTCCAAAATCGCGCGCACGCCGCCCGCGGCGATCACGCCCGTACCGGGCGACGCGGGCTTCAGCAGCACCCGCGCACCGCCCACCTCGCCGATCACCTCGTGCGGAATGGTGGTGTCGTACAAATTGATTTTGATCATGTTGCGCCGAGCCCGTTCGCTGGCCTTGCGCACCGCGTCGGGCACCGCGTTGGCCTTGCCAATGCCCAGGCCGACCCGCCCGCGCCGATCACCGACCACCACCGTGGCTCGGAAGGAGAAACGCCGACCGCCCTTGACCACCTTGGCCACCCGGGCGATCTCAATGGTGCGCTCGTCCAGCTCTTCCTCGTACGCATCCGGTGCGACATAATCCATCGCCATACTCGTGCCTCCCTATCGGCTTCGGTTTCTGAGGCCGTTTAGAACTCCAGGCCACCGGCCCGGGCGCCATCGGCCAAGGCCTTGACCCGGCCAAAATACTTGTACCCGCCCCGGTCGAACACCACGCGGGTGATGCCCTTGGCCAAGGCCCGTTCCGCGAGCTTTTCCCCCACCAGGCGGGCTTGCTCGGTCTTGGTCTTGCCCGCCATCAAAGGCCGCAGTTCTCGGTCGATGGTCGAAGCCGAGACCAAGGTCGTGCCGGCTTCGTCGTCGATGATCTGCGCGTAGATGTGGGTCAAGCTGCGGAACACGTTCAGCCGAGGCCGTTCGGGTGTGCCGTGGACCTTCTTGCGCACCCGCTTGTGGCGTCGTTTGCGGGCTTCGTTGCGACTCAACTTGGCCATGGTTCAACCTCCCTTACCGGCCCACGGGCCCGCAACGGGGTTCCGTGGAGCCAAGGGTCAATGCGTTACCGCCCGGCCTTGCCGGCCTTGCGGCGTACCACCTCGCCCTGATACCGAATGCCCTTGCCCTTGTAAGGCTCCGGCGGGCGCACCTTGCGGATGTTGGCCGCGACCTGGCCCACCAGGACTTTGTCGTAGCCCTTGACCGTGATCAGGTAACCCTGCGGGCCACGTCGCGCTTCGAACTCGATGCCCGGCGGCGGGCTGATGACCACCGGGTGCGAGTACCCGACGTTGAGCACCAGGTCCTTGCCCTTGACCTCCGCGCGGTAGCCTGTGCCGCGCACTTCCAGGACCTTCTGGAAGCCCTTGGACACACCGACCACCATGTTGTTGAGCACCGCGCGGGTAGTGCCGTGCCAAGCCTTGTGCTGTTTCTCGTCCGAAGGGCGCTCAACCCGCAACGTCCGGGTCTTTTCATCAAAGATAATTTTCATGGCTGCGGGGAAGGTAAACGCCAACTCGCCCTTCGGGCCCTTCACCCGCACATGCGAGCCCCGAATTTCCACCTGCACATTTTCGGGGACGGGGATGGGTAAGCGTCCAATCCGAGACACGGTGCCAACCTCCAACGCCGTGATGGCTTACCAAACTTTGCAAATGACCTCGCCACCCACGCCCAGTTTGCGCGCGCGTTGCGCGGTCATCACGCCCTTGGGCGTGGTCACAATCGCGATCCCCATGCCCGACTTCACCCAAGGCAACTCGTGCTTGCGGGCGTACACGCGGCGGCCGGGCTTGCTCACCCGCTCTAAGCCCCGAATCACGGGCCGTCGGTGGCGCCGCTCGCCCACGTACTTGAGTTGCAGGCGCAAGGTCTTACGCGCGGACGAGCCCCCCGACTCGACCCGATAGTTTTTGATGTAGCCTTCTTCTTTGAGGATGCGCGCAATCGCTTCTTTCATTTTGGAAGAAGGCATGGTCACCTCTTCGTGCCCGGCCATGAGCGCGTTCCGAATGCGCGTCAGCATATCGGCAATGGGATCGTTTACCGCCATAATGCTCCCTCCAACCGCTACCAGGAAGATTTCGCCACACCCGGGATCTTGCCTTCCAGCGCCAATTCCCGGAAGCAGATGCGGCACACACCAAAGCGGCGGATGTAACCCCGGGGGCGCCCACAGATGCGGCAGCGGTTCCGGTACTGCACCTTGTACTTCTTGAACTTGTTCCGGTACATCAAAGCCTTGCGCGTCATGCTCGCACCTCACCCTAAGAAGTTCTGCCCAGCCTTCCGACTACTGGCGTCGGAAGGGCATCCCTAAGAGAGCCAACAAACGACGGGCCTCTTCGTCGGTCTCGGCCGTGGTCACGATGGTGACCTCGAGGCCTCGAATCTTGTCGATCTGGTCGTAGTCGATTTCCGGGAACACCAGCTGTTCCCGCAAGCCCAAGGAGTAGTTGCCCCGGCCATCGAACGCGTTGGGCGAGACCCCGCGGAAGTCCCGCACGCGAGGGAGCGCGACGTTCATCAAGCGGTCTAAGAAGGCCCACATGCGGTCGCCCCGCAAGGTGACCTTGACGCCGATGGGCATGCCCTTGCGCAGGCGAAAGCCCGCGATGCTCTTGCGGGCCCGGGTGATGATGGGCTTTTGGCCCGCGATGGTCGCGAGGTCGCGCGCGGCGTGTTCCAGGGCCTTCGCGTTCTCTTTGGCCTCGCCCACGCCGATGTTGAGCACGACCTTTTCGATGCGGGGTACGGCCATGATGTTCGGGTAGTTGAACTCCCGCATCAGGGCCGGGACCACTTCGTTCTTGTACTTCTCCTTCAACCAGTGCGCCATGTTCGTCCTCCGCACCCCTCACGGGGACCGTCCGTCCGTGAGGGCAAGGTGACTGGACTCAGTCGATATCCGCGCCGCACTTCTTGCACACGCGGTGGCGCGTACCATCCTCATCCCGCCGGATGCCGACACGGGTGCGCTGCCCGCACTTGGGGCAGATCAGCATCACGTTGGAAATGTGGATGGGCGCTTCGAACTCGATGATGCCGCCTTCGAGGGTGCGCCCGCCCGCCTGGTACGACTTGCGGTGGCGCTTGCGCCGGTTGACGCCCTGCACCACCACGCGGGCCTTGCGCGGCAACACCCGCACCACCTCCCCGCGTCGGCCTTTGTCCCGACCGGTGATGACTTCGACCATGTCGCCCTTCTTGATCTTGAACTTCGGCTGAGTCATCGCTCGTCACTCCATGCCCATCTGGCCCGGCTAAAGTACTTCCGGCGCCAGGGAGATGATTTTGGTAAAGCCCTTTTCCCGCAATTCTCGGGCGACGGGCCCGAAAATCCGGGTCCCGCGGGGATTGGTGCCATCGGGCGCTAGGATGACGGCCGCGTTGTCGTCAAAGCGGATGTACGAGCCATCCTCCCGGCGCCATTCTTTCTTGGTGCGCACGATGACCGCGTGCACGATGTCGCTCTTCTTGACCTGACCGTGAGGCGTCGCGACCTTGACGGTCCCGACGACCACGTCCCCCACCCGACCGTATTTGCGGTGGGACCCACCCAGGACGCGAATGACCAAGATTTCCTTCGCGCCCGTGTTGTCGGCAATCTTAAGTCGACTCTCTTGCTGGACCATGGCTTACGCCTCCCCAGCCTCGGCATCCACCTCGGTCGCGGCTTCGGGTTGGGCTTCGGCTTCGGGCTCCGCGCCCGTGCCCTCCAGGGCCGCGACTTCTTCCTCGACCACCATATCCTGCTCGCGAGCCGCCTCGCCCGCTCGTTTCAGGATCTGTTGCACAACCCACCGCTTGGTTTTGGAAATGGGGCGGCTCTCGACGATCACCACCACATCGCCCACGCGCGCGCCCAGCTCGTCGTGGGCCTTGTACTTCTTATCCCGATGCACGACCTTCTTGTACAAGGGGTGGCGGAAGGTGCGGCGCACCTTGACCACCACCGTCTTTTGCATCTTGTCGGATACAACCACACCCGTAAGCCGTCGCCGCCGGTTCATGCTTCACCCTCGCTGGCAGATTGCTTCTCGGCCTCGATCTCCCGCTCGCGCAAGATGGTCATCAAGCGGGCGATGAGGCGGCGGGTCTTGCGGAATTGGCTGGTGTCCACCAGTTCGCCCGTCACCTGCTGAAAGCGCAGGCGCATGAGCTGCTCCCGAGCTTCGTCGAGCTTTTCAATGATTTCTTCGGTGGACAGTTTTCGGATCTCCGACGCCTTCATGCGGACCTCCTGGTCTTCCGGCCTAACGCGACTCCGTCAGGCCAGTTCCTCTTCCCGCCCTTCGCGCGCCACGATCTTGGTCGCGATGGGCAGCTTATACGAGGCCTTGCGCAACGCGGCCTGGGCCAGCTCGGGCGCGACGCCGCCGACCTCGAACATGATGCGGCCCGGTTTGACCACCGCGACCCACTCTTCCACGTTGCCCTTGCCGCCGCCCAGGCGGGTCTCGGCCGGCCGGCGGGTCACGGGCTTATCAGGGAAGATGCGGATCCACACCTTGCCCCGGCGGCGCAGGGTGCGCACAATCGCGCGCCGCGCGGCCTCGATCTGGCGGGCGGTGATCCACGCGGGCTCGAGGGCCTTGAGGCCGAAGTCGCCGAAGTGCACTTCGGCCG
>JAADEP010000077.1 GCA_013153335.1 Chloroflexota bacterium | reverse complement strand
CTTACCCCACCTTTTCACCCTTGCCCGCACCCGAGGGCGAGAGGCCCTCGGGCCGCTGGCGGTCTGTTTCTGTGGCCCTATCCGAGGGGTTACCCCCTCCCGGGCTTTCCCCGGCGCCGTGCCCTGTGGAGTGCGGACTTTCCTCTGCGCCGCGAACCCTCGCGACGCAGCGACCACCCGGCTACCCGAACGCCTACCTCCATTATAGGCGACCGGCCCATCCTGTCAACCCTTTTTCGCAAGGTTGCTCGCCTAGAGAACGTCAACTTAGGACGAAAATCCGCAAATGCGCTTTTTTAAAAAGCCGTTTCGCCCTTTCCCACGTCCAGCCCGCAGATTTATGCGAATATTTTGCAGTACAGTCGTCTTTCGAACGTAAGGGAAGCGTATCCGCGGTGGTAAGCCCCAAAGCACTGGCCGTCTTGCACATCTACACGCTAAATTGCCGTTTAACCTTCAAACATCTTGACAAATCCCCGCGCACCATGTAGACTCGCGTAAGGAAGCATGCGCACACCGCGCATCACCCTTGAACCGCCTGCTCGAGCTTGGCCACCCTCGCATAAGGCCGCGGACCCGCCCCGAGCGCGGCCTTTGCCAGTGCGTGGCAGGGCAAGCGCGGACGCGGGGCATTCCACCTTAGGAGGCAAACCATGGCTTGGCTCTACGGTCCCGTCAACAGCGCGGAGGACATCCGGCGCATTAACTGCATTATTCGGGATGAGATGCTGGCGGTCGAAACGCCGGAACAACTGACCGACCTCAAAAAGCGTTCCGATTACCTCTGCACCCTGACCTACAGCCCCTTCTGGCAAAAGAAGTTCGGCCCCCGCATTGAGAAGCTCCGGGAAGTCGCGCGCGAAGAAAACGTCGCGACCGTGCGCCTGGCGAATTACGTCGCCCGCTTCAAGGGTTGGGAAAAGCAATACCGACCCTGGCGCGCGCAAACCGCGGCCGAGATCGAGAAAAAGCTCGACGAGCTCGACGACCTCCTTATCCAAGAAATCGAGCAAGCCAAGCCCCTCGACATTATCGAGGCCATCCAAAAAGAGCTCGATGTGCTGCGCCGCGAGTTCTGCCGCTTGCGCAAGGCCATGCTCTTTGTGGATGAGCCCGATGAGCTCACCGAGCTCAAGAAGTACGCGGACTTCTTGGTCACTCTCACCTACTCGCGCGAGCTCGAGCGCCGTCTGGGCGAGCACATCGAAAAGCTCCGCGAGATCGCGCACAAGGAGAACGAACGCAGCGTCGAGCTGGCCAACATCATCGCCGCGGTCAACCAATGGGATATTATGTACGAAGTCTGGAACGAGGACCAGCTCGTCCAAGAAGAGACCATCGAGGAATATCTCCAGCGCCTGTTCGAGGAAGAACAAAAGGCCGACACCTACGTGCCCACCGAGGCCCGCTATCGCAGCGGCAAGGTGATGTGGCTGGTCTATGAAAGCCCGCACACCTACAAGGGTGGCCGCACGTACCCCCGCTTGCGGGTCAAGCGGGTCTACTTCCCTGGGGACGCGTTTGACATCAAGATCGAAGGGCCAGATTATTACACCACGCGCTTTGGCCGTCGGGTCTTCGGCGTGAAGATCACGTACAAGACCCGCATCGCGCCCACAACCATTCGCCGCAAAGGCCGGGTGATCCAGCTGCCCGAACGCGTGGTGACGCGAACCAAGATCGTGCAGCTCGACGAGGGCGCGACCAACGTACGCTTGGTCGAGGAACGCCCCGAGAAGGCGTATCCGGTCGCGTAGCTCAGCTGTGAACCCGAGGCCGAGTTCGGCCAAACGACCTGCCCCATCGCGCGCGGCGCGGTGGGGCAGAGAGGTTTAAGCCAGGTTGCGAGCAGGGGATGGGGGTGGAAGGCCCTTCGCGGCCCAACGAGCGGCCCTGGCACCCCAGGTCCCCGCGGCCGCGCCAGGAGCTCGGGTCGGCTACGAAGCGCTCTTGGTCATGCCACGGCGGAAGTGGCCGCTCAGCAAGCCGGCCGCGATTAGCGCGAACTGCTGTTCAATGGGCTGAAAGCTGCGCTGCTGGCGGCGCATCAAGCCCATCACGCCCGTGGTCCGGTTCTTCCACTTCAGCGGCACCAGCAGCGCGACCGAACCCAGGGTGCGAATCGGGAATTTGTCCAACGCGGGCCGCTCAATGTGCAAAGGCTCGCCCGAGAGCAGAACCAGCTGGCTCAAGCCGTCATCCCAGGGCCGTTGGGCCGCGTCGTTGACCAGCGCGGTCGGAAGGTTGTAGTAGCTCACCAGCCACAACGTGGGCTCGCCCTGCGCGTCATCCTGACGCAAGCTGATCCAGCCGCGTTGGGCCTGGGTGAGCTGAAGCACCAAAGGCAAAAACCGGGGCAACAGGTTCGAGCGGCGATCGGTTTCCATGGTGATGCGCGCGAGCTGCTCCAGCACTTGCAAGCGGTGCTCCAGGGTGCGAGCCTCTTTGCGCGCGGTTTTGACCCGCGCGAGCACGTCTTGATAGGCCGCCTGCAAACGAGCCCGTTCTAACGCGCGGCGCACGATGGACACCACTTCCGCGTCGGTCGTGGGCCACACAATAAAGTCGGTCGCGCCCAGGCGCAAGGCCTGCACAATGTCCCGCTCTTCCCCGCGCCGCGCGAGCAGCACCACGGGCATTTGCTGAAGCCCCAACGCCTGCAAGGGCACCAGCAAATCCCGGCCGCTCAAGTCGGGCAAGTGGGTGTCGACCAGGACCAAATCATAAGGGCGGCGGCCAAATTCGGTGATCGCTTCTTGCACGCTGTGGACGGTGTCCACCGCGTAGCCCAAGCGGCTGAGCAGGCCCTGGCCCAAGCGCTCCAACACGTCAGCTGCGTACGCGACGAGCAAAATGCGAGGTGCTTTATTCCGTGTCATCGCGCCCCCTGGCGGAGGTTGCCCGATCGGTCGTATCGGCCTCGGCCTCACCCGACGCCTCACGGGTCGCGCGCGCTTCTTTCGGGCGCAAGTGCGGAAAGAGGATGACCTCGCGAATGCTAGGCCGATCGGTAAAGAGCATGGTCAAACGGTCGATCCCCATCCCAAAGCCTCCGTTGGGCGGCATACCGTACCGCATCGCGCGCAGATAGTCCTCGTCCATCGGATGGCGTTCCTCGTCGTCCTCCGCGTAGGTACGGCCCTGCTCCAAAAAGCGCTTCTCTTGCTCTAAGGGATCATTGAGCTCGGTGAACGCGTTGCCGAGCTCCATGCCGCCCATAAAGAGCTCAAAACGCTCCACCGTATCCGGGTCATCGGGCTTGCTTTTGGCCAAAGGCGAGATATCGCGCGGATAGTCATACACAAAGGTGGGCTGGATGAGGTTGGGCTCGACAAAGGTGGAGAGCATCCAGTCGAGCAGCTTGCCCCGGCTGGTCTTGGGCGGCGGCTCGTGCCCCTGGTCTTTCAAGGCCTGCATCAGGCTTTCCAGGGTGCGATGCTGGGCAATGTCCACCCCCGTGGCTTCGAGCAGCGCCTCGCGCATGGTGATGCGCTTCCACGGCGGCGCCAGGTCGATCGTGTGGCCCTGGTACGTAAACTGCAAACGTCCGAGCACCCGCTCGGCCACGAAGCGTAGCATTTCCTCGACAAAGTCCATCACATCGAAGTAATCCGCGTACGCCATGTAGAACTCGAGCTGGGTGAACTCGGGATTGTGCTTGAACGAGATGCCCTCGTTCCGAAAATCGCGGCCGATTTCATACACGCGCTCGTACATCCCCACGAGCAGGCGCTTGAGGTAAAGCTCGAAGGAAATGCGCAAATACAGGTTTTGCTTGAGCTGGTTGTGATAGGTCACAAAGGGACGGGCCGCCGCGCCACCGTAAATGGGCTGCAAGATCGGCGTTTCAACCTCCAAAAAGCCGTGGCTGTCCAAAAAGTCCCGCAACGCGCGCACGATCGCGGCCCGCTTGCGAAAGATCTCCCGCACGTCGGGATGGACGGCCAAATCCGCGTAGCGCTGCCGGTAACGCAGCTCTGGGTCCGAAAACGGGGAGTGCTTGCTCTTCTTGTCCGGGGGGAGCGGCGTAATGGCCTTCGCGAGCATTTTGAAGTCGAGCACTTTGAGGGTCGCTTCGCCCGTGCGCGTGCGGAACATCTCCCCGGTCGCCTGGATGAAATCCCCGATATCAAAGAACTTGTTGAAGAACTTCAGCCGGTCCTTGCCCAGTTCGTTCACCCGGAAGAAGAGCTGCAAGCGCCCGTGCTCGTCCTCGATGTGCGCGAAGGTGATCTTGCCCATGCGGCGGATGGAACGCAACCGTCCGGCCACGGTCGCGCGCACCGGTGAAGTCTCCGCGGTGCCGGCTTGTTCAGCCTGTTCGAACGCGGCGATGGCTTCTCGGGTGGTATGGGTGCGCTCCGCGCGGTTCGGATATGGCTCAATGCCCATCGCGCGGAGTTCTTCCAACTTGCGCAGCCGTTCGCGTTCCAGTTCAGTATATTCTGCCATGGATCGGCCTCCCGCCGGGATGGATGCCCAAGCAGCCCGCAGCGGCCGGGCTTAGGGCATGTCGGTGGTGAGCAAGGTATGCAGGCGGTCGAGTTCCTGCTGGATGCGCTCCAAGCGCTCCAGGCCGTCTTGCACGCGCTGATATTCGGCCCGCACAAAGCGGGTGTACGGCGCGATGGCCTCTTGAAAGCGCTCGACACTGCGCTGGATCTCGTGCTCGAACTGCCGGCGCAAGGTGTCGCTGAGGGTTTGGCGCAGGTGCAAGACCTTGCGGTGCAGATCGGCCGAGGCCTGACGCCGCCGCGCGGGGATGATGAGCAAGCCCAAGGTGAACATCACGCCCGCGGCCAAGATGCCGGTGATGTCCATGGCCACGGTCGAGGCCAGCGCGACCACCAGCGCACCCAGCCCGACCGCGCCCGCGCCAATGCCCGCGGCCGCCGCGACCGCGGCCTGAGTGCCTTGGGCCAGGCGCTCCGCTTCACGGCGCTTGTCATACGTGGCCAGCACTTCCTGCGCGCGGCGTTTGAGATCCGACATCAGCTGCTCACGCCGCGCGTAAAAAGGCGCCTGGGTCGCGGACCCGATCATTTTGCCCTGGTACTTGGCCTGCTGTTGCGCGACCTGCTCCAGCAGGGCCTCCCACTGGCGCAGTTCCGCGTTGACCAACCAGTCGATCAAACCTTCGACCCGGCGCTCCAGCTCTTGGGGCATATCCTGAATGACGCGCTCCTGGAACTCCCGCTCGATGCGCTTCTTGTTGGCCAGGTCGAAGATGCGCGCGATCCGGATGGTTTCGTCAAAGTACTGCTGCGCGCGGCTCTCCATTTCCAGCAACAGATTATCCATCTCGGCCATGCGAGCTTCAAAATTGCGCCGCATATCTTCCTGATACACGCGCAGCATGTCTTCGATGCGCTGCAAGAGCTCAACGTCCTCTTCCAGCGACGCCTTTTCTTGGGCCAGGCGGGTGATGTATTTTTGCGTCAGCCGCCGCCCGACCCCCAAGGGGTTGAGGAACTTGAGCCGCAGCCGCTCCTCCTGGTCCAACGTGCGGTGGATGTAGTCCTCGAGGGCTTGAAAGCGCGAAGCCTCCGCGAGCGCGGGCTCCCCCAGTTTCGCGCGCAAGGCCAACTTCGCGCTCACCGGGAAGATAGGCGGCTCGAGGCCCAGGTGGTGCCGCGCCTGTTCGCGCACGAACGTGACCACCCGCTCCACATCCTCGGGCCGGTCCAAGAGGTCGATTTTGTTGACCACAAGGATGAGGTTCTTGCCCCACGCGCGAATTTGCTCCATAAACGCGCGCTCGCTTTCGCTAAAGGGCCGGTCCGCCGAGGTGACGAAGAGCACCAAGTCGGCCCGGGGGATGAAGCGCGCGGTCAAAAGTTCGTGCTCACAGATAATCGCGTTGGTACCCGGGGTATCCACGATGCTCATATCCCGCAGCGCGGGCACGGGCAGCCAGCGCTCCAAAATGCCCTCGGCCAAAGGCTGGGCCTTGGGCTCATCGCCGTAGCGCAGCACTTGAACCTGGGTGGTCGTGGGCGTAACGCCTTCTTCCAAAACGGGCTGTCCTAACAGCGCGTTGATCAGCGCGCTCTTGCCCGCGTTGAACTCACCCACCACCACGAGCAAGAAAAAGTCGTCCAGCTGGGCCAAAGACTGCCGCAGGGCTTCTTGGTCTTCCTTCTCCGCGCCGATATCGGCCAGTACCTGCCGCAAGTCGTCAAGCACCTGCCGCTCTTGACGGCGCAACGCCTCTTGTCGTTCGGTCAACCAGGCCATGGTTTTGCCTCACCGTATGCAAGCCTCGCCGGGGCTGGGTCAACGCACCAAAAAACGCCAAATGACCACGACCATAACAACCAACAAGATGGCCATACAGCCGCACGTGAACACCTTGATAGCCAACTGGAACAGGAACTTAATGACAATCCACAGCGCGATAATCCCCACGATCAACAAAACAAGCGAGGTCCAATCCATTTGCGCGAGCCAAGTCAAGGCCTCGTTCATTGACAAACCTCCTCAAAAAGCCTCGGCCATCCCCCAACCCCAGGCGGTATCTTGATTGTACAATAAAATGGCCCAAAAGGGGATATCCACCCTGGGCGACCGGGTAACGGGGACAGCGGGGTTAGGGGCGCGGGCGGGCGTCCGTTGGCCCGGCTTGGGAACGCCGCGCAGCGCGTGGGGCTTAGGCCAAAAGAAAAACACCACTCCCGCGGCGGAGTGGTGCTTCGCCCATGCCCCCACGGGGAGCCAATATATAGACTCCCCTTTCGCTTCTCTGTCAGTCGGCAACCGTCTAAGTAGAGATTATACACCTACGGTAGCACTTGGCTCCCCAAGGCCTCCCGTACATGCATTTCGATGGCTCGTCGCAAACCAAGCTCTAAGCGGCGAATCTCGCGGCGCT
>JAADEP010000012.1 GCA_013153335.1 Chloroflexota bacterium | reverse complement strand
TAAAACCGCCCCTATCCTCGCCGTCGGCCAATGCGTTCCCGCGCGCTGGGCCGGGTTTGCGCGCGATTTTATACCAACTAGCCGCGGGCTTCCAGCCCGCGGCGGGGCGGCATGCGAGCGCGGCTTTGGCCCCATACCGCGGGCGGCTGAACCCGCCCGCTATCCTCGCCGTCTGCCATGCGTTCCCACGCGTTGGGCCGGATGGTTCGCGCACAATTTTATCCTAGCCGCGGGCTTCCAGCCCGCGGCGCCCGCGGCACGCTGCCGCACGCCCGCTTTTGCGCGAACCCGCTGCGCTGCGAGCGAACCCGCCCGCGAAAACCAGTGGTACAATCGCGGCGACAGCTGGAATCTCGCGCGCCTCGGCCCGCGCAAACGCACATCCCGCCAGGGCATCGACGTCGACGTGCGCCCAGGAGAGGCCGAGGCCGCGCTCGCATCATCCCAAACATAGGAGAATCGCTACATGGGCCCATGGGAACAGTACACGTCCGAAGCGTTCCAGACGTTGTTCCGTGAAGTACAGCGCTTTACGCGCTATGTCTACATCCTGCACGTGTTGAGCTGGGATCAAGAGACCTATATGCCCCCAGGGGCGACCGAAGCGCGCGCCCGGCAAATCAGCACGTTGGCCAGTTTGGTGCACCAAGAGGCCAGCTCGCCCCGCATTGGCGAGCTGCTGGCCCAAGCCGAGGCCGACGCCCAAGCCCAAGGCTGGGGGCCAGACTCCGACGCGGTCGGCTTTTTGCGCGAGTTCCGCCGCCGATATGACCGCATGACCAAGGTGCCGGTGGAGTGGGTCCAAGCCTTTAGCAAGCTCACGTCCGAAGCCCAGGTCGCGTGGCGCCAGGCCCGGGCAGAGAACAATTTCGCCCGCTTCGCGCCCTATCTCGAACGCATTGTGGCCATGCGGCGAGAGTACGCGCAGTTTTTCGCGCCGTACGACCACATTTACGACCCCTTGCTGGACGAGTTCGAGCCCGGCATGAAGACCGCCGAAGTGCAAACGGTGTTCCAGCAGCTGCGCGAAGAGCAGGTCCGGCTCATTCAGGCCATCCGAGAGCGGCCCCAAGTGCCGAACGCGTTCTTGTACCGGGCTTTCGCCGTGGAAAAGCAGCGCGCGTTCGTGCGGGATCTGCTCGCCCACATTGGCTTTGACTTCCACCGAGGCCGGATTGACGAATCCGCGCACCCCTTCACCACGTCGTTCAGCATTTACGACGTGCGCCTCACGATCCGCACGGCCGAGACCGACTTCTTCCGCCAAGCCCTGTACAGCGGGCTCCATGAGATGGGGCACGGGCTGTACATCCAGGGCGTGGACCCCGCCTATGATGAAACGCCTCTCATGGGCGGCGCGTCCTTGGGCGTGCACGAATCCCAATCGCGGCTGTGGGAAAACCTGGTGGGCCGCAGCCGGGCGTTCATCACCTGGCTATACCCCCGCCTCGAGCAGACGTTCCCGGGCACATTGGCCGACGTCTCGCCCGAAGACCTTTACCGGGGCATCAACCGGGTCGAACCCTCGTACATCCGCATCGAAGCCGACGAGGTCACGTATAACCTGCACATCATGCTGCGCTTTGAGCTCGAGATCGCGCTGCTCGAGGGCACGCTACGTGTGCAGGATCTGCCGCAAGCCTGGAACGAACGCATGCAGGCCTATCTGGGCCTGACCCCACCCGACGATGCGCACGGCGTGCTGCAAGATATCCATTGGTCCCAGGGCGCCTTCGGCTACTTCCCCACCTACGCGCTGGGCAACGTGATGGGCGTGCAAATCTGGGAACGCATGACCCAAGACGTGCCGGACGCGTACGAACAAATCCAGGCAGGCCGCTTTCAAGACGTGCTCGGATGGCTGCAGGCGCACATCTACCGGGTGGGCGCCAAATATCCGCCCAAGGAGCTCTTGCAACGGGTCACGGGGCAATCGCTTCAGCCCAAGCCATACCTGGATTACCTCTGGCGCAAGTACCGCGACATCTACGGATTGACCGCCTGACCCATGGCCGATTTGCCCCCTCTATTCGTGGACCGCATGCGGGCCTTCTTGGGTCCTGAGGAATACGACGCGTATCGCGGGGCCTTGGAAGGCCCGCCCCACGTTGGGCTGCGGGTCAACACGCTCAAGATCGACGTGGAGACCTTCCGGCGCATCGCGCCGTTCACCCTCGAGCCCGTGCCCTGGTGCCCAACCGGGTTTCGGGTCGTGGACGGCCCGCGGCCCGGCAAGCATCCCTATCACGCGGCCGGGTTGTACTACATTCAGGAGCCCAGCGCGATGGCACCGGCCGAGATCTTGGCCCCGCAACCTGGCGAGCGGGTGCTGGACCTCGCGGCCGCGCCCGGGGGCAAAACCACGCATCTGGCCTCGCTGATGCAGGGCCAGGGGCTGCTGGTCGCGAACGATGTGCAGCCCAAGCGCGTGCACGAGATGACCAACAACCTAGACCGCTGGGGTGCGCGGCACATTGTGGTGACCCAAGAAAGCCCGGGCCGCCTGGCCCGCCGCTGGCCCGGCATGTTCGATCGGGTTCTGGTGGATGCGCCCTGCTCGGGCGAAGGCATGTTCCGCAAAGACCCGGCCGCGCGGCGCACGTGGACGCCGAAACACGTGCAACGATGCGCCGCGCTGCAACGCAAAATCCTGCGCGCGGCCGCGCAGTTGGTCCGGCCCGGGGGCTATCTGCTCTATAGCACGTGTACCTTCGCGCCCGAAGAAAACGAGGGCACCCTCGCGTGGTTTTTGGCGCGCCATCCCGAATACACCCTCGTGCCCATCCCCCACGAGCATGGCTTCGCGCCGGGCCGGCCGGAGTGGCTCACCCCGCCGGGCCCTGAGGCGCTGCGCGGGGCCGCGCGGCTGTGGCCGCACCGGGTGCCGGGCGAAGGGCACTTCCTCGCGCTGCTTCAACGCCGCGGGGACGAGCCCCAGCCGCGCGAGCTGCCGCGGCCGCGCTTGCGGCCTTTGCCCGCAGAAGCGCGGCGGCTCTGGCGCGCGTTCGTGGACGAGCACTTGCGCGAAGATCCGGTGCCCCCAACCTACACCCTCGCCCAGTTCGGCCACCGGCTCTACGCGGTGCCGCCCCACGCCCTGGATTGGAGCGGCCTGAAGGTGGTGCGTTTCGGCTGGTGGCTGGGCAACCTCAAGGCCAAACGGTTTGAGCCCGCGCACAGCCTGGCCCTGGCTTTGCACGCGGACCAGGCCTATAATCGCCGCGATTGGACCGCGGACGACCCACGCGTGCGCCAGTACCTCCACGGCGAGCCCATCCCTGACGACGGCCCGCCGGGCTGGGTCTTGGTGACGGTGGACGGCTATCCCTTGGGTTGGGCGCGCAGCGTGCAAGGCGTGCTCAAAAGCCGCGCGCCCCGTTGGCTGCGACGCATCTAGCGCAATTCAGGGGAAAATCCCGCAAAAAGCGAGGCGCGCATGGCAAAACCAGCTTCTGGATCGGGTACCAAACGTCGGCGAAAGCTTCTCCTCATCCTCGGGCTGTTGACCCTCGTTGGCCTGGGGGTCTTCGGTCTGGGGTACGCGCGCCGGGCCATCATGACCCCATGGCAAAGCCAAACCTGGCTGTTCGCGGAAGTGCCTGAGGTGCCCACCGTCTTGGCCCTTCCTACCACGCGGCCCGCCGCGGCGCCCGAGTCCATCGCCACGCCCCCCCAAGCCGGAGCGCCCAACCCGGCCGCCACGCCCCCTGCAGCCGCGGCCCTCGAAGGGCTCTACATCTTCGCTTTGCGCGAAGGACCGCACATCCAGCTCTTTGCATACCATCCCACAGGGCCAACATGGGTCCGTCTGACCAACGATCCTTACGACCACACAGACCCGACCTTGAGCATCGATGGCCGCTCGCTGTTCTTCTCAGCCAATCCCCAAGGGAATTGGGACATTTATCTGCTGGACTTGGCCACGGCCCAGGTCACACGCGTGACCCACGAAGCCGTCTACCAAGGGGCCGCGTCGCCCTCGCCCGACCGGATCTGGATGGTCTACGAAATGGAAACCCCGGATGGCCATCTGGACCTGTTCGTGCGCCAGATCCAACGCCCGGACGACACGCCCGCCCAGCTGACCCATGACCCCGCGCCCGATTACGCAGCCACGTGGTCCCCGCAAGGCCGGCTCATCGCGTTCACCTCGACCCGGAGCGGTCTGCCCCAAATCTGGGTCGCGGACCTCGACCAGCCTGAAACCACGCGCTTCCACCAGGTCAGCTTGAACGAGGAAGGCCCCGCGACCCAAGCCGCGTGGTCGCCCGATGGCCGGTATCTGGCCTGGAGCCAAACGCGGGACGGCTTGAGCCGCGTGTGGATCTGGGACGTGCGCGCGCCGACCCTGCCCCCGCGAGTTCTGGGTGAAGGCACGTGGGTGCGCTGGCACCCGCGGGGAGACGCCCTGGCCGTCGTCGTGCGCCGGCCCGAAGCAGATTATTTCGTGATGTATCACCTGGATGGCCGTTTGCTCATGCCCGCGGTGCCCATCCCAGGCCGGGTCTCGGGCTTTGTCGCGGGCGTGACCGCGCTCCCGTGGCCCCTGCCGCCCGCGTATCACCGCGCGGCCCAAAAAACACCCACGCCCTTGTGGACACCGGCCACAGTGCGCCCGACCGAGCCAGTGCCCAGCGGCCGCGCGATCACGGTGCCGGTGCCGGGCTCGCGCGCGCCGTATCCCTATCTGAGCGACCTGGTGGACGAAGCCTTTGCCGCGCTACGCCAGGCCGTGCAGCAAGCCGCAGGCTGGGACGCGCTGGCCGACGCGGTGCTCTACTGGCCCATCACCCAGCCCCAAGAAATCCCTCTCGAGACCAGCTGGCTGAGCACGGGCCGCGCGTTCGCGCTGCCCGACCGCTGGCGCCAGGAAGGCAAGCTCGTGGTCTATCGCGAAGACTACGGCGCGCAAACCTACTGGCGGGTCTATTTGCGCGTGGCCGAAGCTTACCCGGGCGGGCGCCCGCTGCGAGGCGCGATATGGGACTTCGACGCGCGGGCTCGAACGAGCAACCCGCAAGTGTATGCCCAAGGGGGCGCGTACGATCCCCATCCCCCGAAAGGGTATTGGATCGATTTCACCGACCTGGCTGAAGCCTACGGCTGGGAACGGCTCCCTGCATTGCCGTATTGGCCTGCCTATTTGCCCGCGAGCCGGTATAATCAATTTGTACTCCGCCAAGGCCGCACCTGGGAGCAAGCCATGCAAGAGCTCCACGCGCCCGGGGTGTGGCAACCGGATAATCCGTAAAATCGAAAGGAGCGCATGGTGAACCGACCTCGGCGTGCCCTTTTGCTCGCGTGGGTTTTGGCCTTAGGGGTGGCTGGGCTCTGGGGGATGGCCGGCCACGCGGCCTCGCCCGAGCCGCGGCGCGAGCCCTGGCCCCCGCCGCCGGTGGAACGCGGGGCCTGGGTGGTGCAACCGCCCGAAGGCTATGAGCCGAACCCCGACGAGCCGCCGGTCTGGCTACCGCCCGCCTACCCAAACCCCTGGGCCCCCTCGAGCCACGACCATTTCTTGTTTGGGCGTATCTACCCGCCCGGCATTGAAGACATCCCCTTGCCTTCGTATCGCTTTGCCGCGCGCAATGACCGCGGGGGCATCCACGGTGGCATTGACATCCCCGCGCCCGAGGGCACGCCCGTGCTCGCGATCGGTTCGGGCCGCGTGGTGTGGACCGGCGAAGGCCTGCTCGCGGGGCACCCCCGCGCGGGGGATCCGTACGGCCTGGCCGTAGCCATCCGCCACGATTTGGGTTGGCAGGGCTGGACGCTGTACACCATCTATGCGCACATGAGCGCGATTTGGGTGAAGAGCGGCCAGTGGGTCGCGCAAGGCACGCCCATCGGCGCGGTCGGCGAGACCGGCCACGCGGACGGGCCCCACGTACACCTTGAGATCCGCTACAGCGACCAAGGGCCTCGACCGCCCGCGGGGTTGCCCTTCCTCAACCCCGAACTTTGGATCGCGCCGCCCATGGGCTGGGGCGTGTTGGTGGGCCAGGTGCTCAACGACCGGGACCTGCCCATCGATTACCACCCCCTCACCCTCGAACCCCTCGATTGGTCGCGCGATATCTACCCCCTGTGGCAATGGCGCCACAAGCTCGAAACCCACACCTACGCGCGCAAGCCCGGCATTACCCCCGATCCCTACTATCAAGAGAACTTCGCCATCAACAACCTGCCGGCCGGGCGTTACAAAATCACCATGACGTGGAACGAGAAAACTTACGAAGCCGTGCTACGGGTCTGGCCTGGCCGAGTGACGTTCTTCAAGTTCACACCCCAAGATGGGTTTGTGGTTCAGGAGCCTTAGCATGCGGACTCACCGGCGTCGCCTCGTGGGGATTGGGCTCGTTGCGAGCCTCATCCTAGTCCTGGCTGCCGTGAGCGCTTGCGGCCCCAACCCCACGCCCCGCGACCTGCCTCAGCTGCTCCCCTCCCCGACCCCGCGGCCCAAGGCGACCGCGACGCCGACGCGCCTCCCATCCCCGACGCCGTCCCCCACACCGAGCCCCGCGCCTACCCATACGCCAACGCCCGCCTCGAGCCGCGCGCCAGGCCTGGGCGGCGGGAGGGGCGCGGCCGCGACCGTCTGGCCCCAGCTCGTCCACGTGAAGCAGCTCCTGATCCATCCCGATTACGCGTTCCTCTGGGCCAGCCTGCCCACCACCCCGCGAGGCAACGAGCTCTTCCAGATGCTGACGCGGCACTACGCGGAATGGGAGCTGCTCTTACATCGGGATCCGACCTGGGTCCGGCGATCATACGAGGTGCTCATCCTCGGCCAGCCCCTGGCCCGCGCGCTCCGCGAAGGCCGCGGGGATGCTGTGCCCGTGGACCCGAAGGCCCTGGCCGCGCTGCAGGCGTATCTGACCGACTTGCAAGCCGTGGTCAGCCCCGCGTTCGCGGCCGACATCCAGGCCTTTATGGCCCGCGTGCCGTGGG
>JAADEP010000112.1 GCA_013153335.1 Chloroflexota bacterium | reverse complement strand
GTGGTGAGCGGCCTGGGCAGCGCGTTGCTCCTTTATTTGGGTGGACGGGGCGTTTTGCAAGGCGAAATCTCACCGGGCGCGTGGATGCTCTTTTTGGTGAGCTTGGACCGCTTTTGGTTCCCCATGGCGAGTTTGTCCGCGTTCTGGTCCCAGGTGCAAGGCGGCTTGGCCGCGGCCGAGCGCCTCTTCGCGCTCATGGACGCGCCGCGACATCTGCGTCAGATCGACGAACGCCCGGTCCCGCGGTTGCAAGGCGATGTGCTGCTCGATCGCGTGACCTTCGCGTATGTGGAAGGCCGGCCTGTGCTCAAGGACTTCAGCTTACACATCCGCCCTCGCGAGCGGGTGGCGCTGGTCGGACACACCGGCGCGGGCAAGACGACCATCGTGCGCCTGGTCGCCCGACTCTACGAGTTTCAAGCCGGTCGCATTACGGTGGATGGTCTTGACATTCGCACGTTGAACTTGCGGGCTTACCGGCGCCAGTTGGGCTACGTGCCCCAGCGCCCCTTCCTGTTTGCGGGTACAGTGCTCGACAACTTGCGTTACGCACGGCCCTCGGCCACTGAGGAAGAGATCCTCGCGTTGGCGAAGCGCATCGGCCAGGGCCGCTGGCTCGAGACCTTCCCCCAAGGCCTGTATTCACCCGTGGCCGAGCGCGGGAGCAATCTTTCCATGGGCCAACGCCAGCTCATCGCGCTCCTGCGGGTGTTGCTCCAACAGCCGGCCATTTTCATTTTGGACGAGGCCACAGCCAGCATTGATCCCTTCACCGAGCGCCAAATTCAAGAAGCCCTCAACCTCATTCTACGCGGCGGAACCAGCATTCTTATCGCGCATCGGTTGTTCACCATCCAAAACGCGGATCGTATCATTGTCTTAGAACGAGGACGCATTGTCGAAGAAGGCACCCACGAAGACCTTCTGCGCCGCGGGGGACATTATGCTCGGTTGTATAATACATACTTCCGGCATCAGAGCCTGGACTATGTGGAGGAGGCTGGCCGCTTCTTGGATGAAGCCCAGGCGGAGTGACATGAGGAGGTGATGGTGATGCGCACTCGATTCGGACTTTTCATGCTTGCTTTGGTAATTTGGGCGGGCCTCGCGTGCAACGCGCCGCTGCGCGGCCGCGTAACGCCCATGGTCGCCACGCCCGATTTGACCCTAACCGCGCTCTTCCAATGGCCGACCCCAACCCCGGCCGCGCCCATCAGCCCGGTGGTTCCGACCGCGATCACGCCGCTGGTCACCCCCACGCCTGCGCTGCCCACACCCGAAGGGCCCATCCGCCAGGGGCCCACGGTGAAGGCCCGCCGGCTGACCACGCCGCCCACCATCGACGGCGACCTCACCGAATGGCAAAAGGCGGACTGGTTCAGCGCGAACCACGTGATCTTCGGGCCCGAGAATTGGCTTGGACCCGCGGATGTCTCGGCCGTGTTCGCCTTGGGCTGGGATGTGGACGCGCTCTACATCGCCGCGCGCGTGACCGACGACGTCTATGTGCAGCTCTCCACAGGCTTCAGTCTGTTCAAAGGCGATGCCATCGAGATCGTCATGGATACGGACCTGGCCGGCGACTTCTCCAATCCCAACATGAACAGCGACGACTACCATATCGGCTTTTCGCCGGGCTACAAAGAACCCGGCCAGCGGACCGAAGCCTACTTGTGGTTCCCCGAGACCTTGCGCGGGCCGCGCACGCTATCCACCCAGATCGGTGCCCAACGCACCGAACAGGGCTACACCGTCGAGATCCGCCTTCCCTGGACGGTGCTCAACCACATCCCCGAGCCGGGCGGGTATTACGGCTTCGCGTTCCGAGTTTCGGATAACGACGCGGTCGGGCGCAAGGTGCAACAAACCATGGTCTCGAACGTGCCCTTGCCCCATACCTACAACGACCCGACCACCTGGGGGAATCTAGTGCTCTTGCCGTGACCGGCGTTGGGCATATTTTTGGATCTGGTCTTCGAGGAACACCAGCAAAAGCGGCACCTGGCGCTTGACTTCGTCGTCGGGGATGTCCTCTTCCCGCAACGAAGTCAGCATATCCGAGAGCAGTTGCAGCAGCTGGTGGTAGTACGTCCGTAAGTCCAGCTCGCCCTTTTTGCGCCGTGCTTTGAGCGCTCGGAGGGCAGAGGCGTGTTGACGCGCGTCCTTCATGGGTCCTCCTGCTGTGCTCGACGTGGTTGGGCGATGGAACGAACGTTTCTTCAATATCCAGTGTAGCAAGCCCCAGCCAAAGGGCAAGGGGGTTGCGTGTAAGCGTTTTGTCAAAATTCCCGCCGACCTTCTCGCCTTAAAGCCCTCGAGGCCCGCGGTAAAATGAGGGCATGCTGCACGTTGGGATGTGGTATCTCGCGCTCAGCCTGGCCGGCTTGCTCGCGCTGCCGTGGGCGTGGTGGCTCTTCCGGCATCTCACGACCCGCGGGGTCTTCTTCGCCCGCACCTTAGGCTGGCTCGCCTGGGGGTATGGCTTTTGGCTCGCGGGTTCGTTGGGGCTTCTGCGTATCAGTCCGGCCAGCGCGTGGGCCATGCTAACCCCGGTCGCGGCTTTGAGCTTGGCCTTGCTCGCGCCCGCGGAACGACGGCGCGCGTTCGGCCAGTGGCTGCGCGCGCATTGGACCCTATGGCTGCGGGCCGAAGGCCTGTTCGCGTTCAGCTTCGCGGCCTGGGCTTTGGTCCGGGCCGCCAACCCCCAGATCCTGGGCACCGAGAAGCCCATGGAGCTGGCCTTCATCAACGCCATTCTGACGTCCCCGCGCTTCCCGCCGCATGACCCCTGGCTCGCAGGGTACGCGATCGCGTACTATTACTTCGGCTATGTCTTGACCGCGCTGCTCGCGCTCGCGAGCGCGACCCCAGGCCCGGTCGCGTTCAATCTGGGCCTCACGACCGTGTTCGCACTGGCAGTCACCGGCGCCTATGGGCTGACCCTCGACCTCATCGTGCGGCCAGGGGAACGTGAATCCGCGGCCGCACGCGTGGCCGCGCTACTGGGTCCGGTGTTCGCCTTCTTGGTTGGCAATTGGGAAGGCGCGCTGGAGGTGCTGCATCGCAAAGGCTTTTTGTGGACCCGCACGGCCGACGGTTGGAGCTCACCCTTTTGGCGCTGGCTCGCCATCCAAAACCTCGAGAACCCTCCGGTGGCCGACTTCTCGGGCTGGATGCCCCCACGCCATTGGTGGTGGTGGCGAGCCTCCCGGGTGATCCGGGATACCACCCTCGCGGGCGGCCACCAAGAAGTCATCGACGAGTTTCCCTTCTTTTCCTTTATTCTGGGCGATTTGCATCCCCATGTGCTGGCATTGCCGGTCGTGCTTTTGGCCGTAGCCCTGGCTCTCGAGCTCTACCGCGCGACTCTCGAAACCGCGCCCGTGTCGCCGCCCGCACGCCTCTTCCGCGATCCGCTGCAAGCGCTTCTGGCCTGGGGGCAGGCCACGGTCGAGGTGATCCGTTCGCTGCCCTGGTGGGTATGGCCCTGGGTCTTCGGCGCGGCCGCCTTCCTCAACGCCTGGGACTATCCCCTCGCCCTGGGGATAAACGCGGCCGCGTTATACCTCGCGCTGGTGGACCGAGGTTGGCCGTGGCGCCGCGCGGCCGCGGTAGTCGGGCTTTGGATCGGTGCCTCCGCGGGCCTGGGCATGCTGCTTTATTTGCCTTATTCCTGGAGCTTTGATTCGCAAGCCAAGGGGCTCCTGCCCAACGTGGTCAACCCGAGCCGCGGGGCCCAGTTGTGGGTCATGTTCGGCCCGCTGTGGGTGCCTTTGTTCGGATGGCTCGGATGGGTGGCATGGCGCACGTGCCGCAAGCGCGGGTGTCACGCGTGGCGTTGGGCCGCGACGCTTACGCTCGGTGTCACTCTAGCCCTCGCGCTGCTGAGTTGGTTGCAAGCCTGGTTCATTACCGTGGCCTTCCCCCTCATCGCGAAGCAAGGAGCTCTGGCCGCCCAAGCGTACTTGAACACGTACGCGGCGCGCGATTTCTTCCATTTGCTGCAGGAAGGCCTGCGACGTCAGGCCCTCGCCATCGCGGGCACGGGCTTCCTCGTCCTGCTCGCCACGCTGGCCGGAGGCTATCTGCGCGCGCAAACGCCGAGGGCTTCGACCGCCAGGGCCGAGCATGACCGCACGGTTGCCGGGGCCGCACAACCTGCCGGTGGCCGCTTCGCCGCGTTGTTGGCCCTTTGGGCCGCGGGGCTGGTGTTGTTCCCCAATTTCTTTTACCTTTGGGACAACTTCGGCACCCGCATGAATACGGTGTTCAAGTTCTACTACCAGGCCTGGGTGCTCGGCGCCTTGGCTGCAGCCTATGCGACGTGGGCCTGGCGCGCGTGGTGGGGTCGGGCGTTGGTCGCGCTCGGCCTGCTCGCGGGGGGCGTTTACACCGGCTTCGCGCTCGTCGACCGCGTCCACGGCGTCCCCCTTGAACGCTGGACCTTGGACGGCAGCGCGTGGCTGCAGCGCAGCGCGCCGGGCGACTGGGCGGCCATCCAGGCCATCCGCGCCCGTCCCTTGGGCGTCGTCCTCGAAGCCGATGGTGGGAGTTACAGCGAATACGCCCGCATCAGCACCTATACCGGCTACCCCACTGTCTTGGGTTGGCCAGGGCACGAGGCCCAATGGCGCGGAGGGAGCGAAGAAATCGGCACCCGTCCCCAAGATATCCGCATCCTCTACACCGAACGCCGTTGGGACGTACTGCAAGGGTTGCTGGACCAATATCATATCCGTTACATCGTCGTCGGGGATCTGGAACGCCGCAAGTTCCCCCGCGCGGGACAGGGCTTTGAAGGCCGCTTGCCCGTTTTGGTCGACGTCGACGGGACCCGCGTTTACCTCTACGACCCCACGCAGCCTTGACCCAGAGCTCGAAGCCCCACGTCGGTTCTTGCCCGCGCGTCCGCGCTTGTTCCACGCCCCCACGCGATCGCCCACGTGCATCATGGTTTGGCGTAGCGCTTTCGTCTCGCTGCTCGTTTTTTTGCTCGTGCTAGGCTCCGGAGCGTGCGCGCGGAGTCCAGTCCCCCGCGCGCGGCCATCCTCGCGCACACCCGCGCCTCAGGCCCCCACGGCCACAACCCGGCCCGCGTGGCGCCCATCCGCCAACCCCACCTTAACGGCCCCACCCGCGCCCGCGACCTGGCAGCGCACCAACCCCGGCGGCGGGGGTGCGTTTCACGCCGCGGCGGTGGGCCCCACAGGCGCGTTTTTGGTGGGCAGCGACCTGAGCGGCGTCTATCTGTCGTGGGACCAGGGGCGCACCTGGCAGCCCATCGGCGCGGCCCAGGGCCTGACCGAGACCCATGTCAGCGGCGTGGGCGTGGACCCCGAGGACGCGGACATCCTCTACGCGGGCACCGAGGCCGGCATTTTTCGCACCGCGGACCGGGGCGCGTCGTGGCACCGGGTGCTGGACCGCGGCTATGTGACCGACATCGTCTTCGCGGCCGCGGACCCGGAGGTGGGCTATGCCGCGGTGCACAGCCGCCATGATATAGCCGACGGGCAGGTGTGGCGCTCCGTGGACCGGGGTCGCACCTGGCAGCCCGCGGGCAACGCGGGCCTGCCCAGCGGGCTGCACCTCCTCAAACTGCGGGTCGCGGCCGACGACCCCGCGCGGGTGTACGCGCTGGCCGGGGAGGGCCGCTTCGCGTGCGGCCCTGCGGCCCTGTTCACCAGCCCCGACGGGGGCATGACCTGGCAGCGCCTGGCCGCGGACCTGGGCCAGGTGCTGGACTTCGCGCTGGATCCTCACGACCCGGCGCGGGTGTACCTCTCGACCTACGGCGATGTGTGGGACCCCGGCTACCGCTGCCGCCACGACGACCCCGCGGGCGGTTGGGTGTACGCGGGCTCCGGCCCCGAGGACGGCCCCTGGACCCGGCTCTCCGCGCCCCTGGGCAGCCGCAATCTACTGCTGTGGCCCGACGCGGCCGCACCCGGCACGCTGCGCGCGCTGGACATGGACGCCCGCGAGCTGTGGGTCACGACCGACCGCGGCGCGTCCTGGGCCCTGCTCAGCGACCCCACGGCCTGGGACCCCGGATGGACCTGGGGCTACGACGCGTACGGCTTCCCCTTCGCGGGCGACGCCAAGGCCTGGGCCTATCACCCCCGCTTCCCTGACACGCTGGTGTGGATCGACTCGCAGTTCGTGTGGGCCACGTTCGACGCGGGCGCGACCTTCGGCCCGCTGCACACCGAGCCCGGGGCGAGCGGCTGGCGCTCCCGGGGCGTGGACAACATCGTGCCCTTCGACCTGGCCCTGGACGCGGACGGGCGGCATGGGTACGCGGCCCTGGCCGACCTGGGCTGTTGGCGCAGCCCCGACCGGGGCGCGTCGTGGCAGATGTGCAACGACCCCGCGGCCACGGGCCCCTGGGAGGGTCGCGGGGGCAACAGCCTGACGGTGCTGACTGACCCCGACCGGCCCGGTGTGGTGTGGATGTCCCAGGCCCCCGCGCTGGACGCGGCCCACACGCTGCTGCGCAGCGACGACCACGCCGTCACCTGGCGGGCCGAGGCCCAGGGCCTGCCGCCCACAGCCCTGGCCGGGCTGAGCCTCGACCCACACAGCCCGCGCCGAAACCGCACGCTGTTCGTCACCGCAGGCCGGGATGTGTACCGCAGCCAGGACGATGGCCGCACCTGGACGCGGGTGCTGGCCTGCCACGGTTGTTGGGTCACCGCGGTGGACCCCCATCGATCGGGCCGGGTGTATGCCGCGGGTGAGGCCGGGCTGTGGCGCTCGGACGCGGGCGGCGATCCCGGCTCATGGCAGCGGGTGGGCCCGGACGCGTGGGTGCGGCCCACCGACGCGGGCTTTTGGCGCGCGGCGTGGCAGGGCGTGGCTGCGGTGCGCTTCGACCCCGCGCGGCCCGGCGTGGTGTGGGTCGCGGTGCACGGCCCGGGGCTGGGCGTGTATCGCAGCGCGGACGACGGCGCGACCTGGACACAAGTCCTGGCCCACGACCACGTCTGGGATGTGCTCCCGCGCGCGGATGGCACCGTGTGGGTCGCGGCCAGTAG
>JAADEP010000174.1 GCA_013153335.1 Chloroflexota bacterium | reverse complement strand
TTTCTCTCGGAATTCCTCTATTGGTGGGACGTGGACCGATGGGCCGCGGCGCACATCCCGACATTACAAATTCACGAAACTGCGACCGAGATTCGTTTGCAAGCTCAAGCCCAAGGCGGTCGAGCACCGCGGGCCGAAAAAGCAATCAAAGCGGTTACGTATCACGGGCTTCAGATCCTTGAAACCGAGCACGGTTACCGAGCTCTCCTTATCTTTGATGTGTAACGGGCTTTCGCCAGCCTGGACGTTCGGCCAGCGGTGGCGAAAGCGCATCCCCACCGGAAGGAGCACTTATGACGTCGGTGCGTCTCCAAGACCTCGTGCGAATTAGCGAGTATGAATGGGAAATCCCGCGGACGTTTCGTTCGGATATGCGCGTGCCTGTGCGAATTTTCGCGACACGACGTTTGTTGGAGGCCGTCATGGGCGATAAGTCCTTAGAGCAAGCCATCAATGCCGCGACCCTGCCCGGTGTGGTCGGGCGTGTCGTGGTGATGCCTGACGTCCACCAAGGGTATGGCTTCCCGATCGGCGGCGTGGCTGCGACCCGGTTTCCGGATGGGGTGATCTCGCCCGGGGCCATTGGGTATGACATCAACTGCCTCGCGGGCGATACGCCCATCCTGCACCCCTGGGGATATACCCGGCCCATCGCGGCCTTTGCCAGCGATTGGGAGCAGCAGACCATTGTCGCGTTCAACCTGCGCACGCCCCGGGTCGAAACCACGCCGATTGAGCGCTTTTGGAAGCGCCCGCTGCGCGAAGGCGAACAGGTTTATCGTTTGCGCACCGCGGGCGGTGCGAGCATCTTCGCGACCGAAGACCATCCCTTTTGGACCCCGAACGGCATGGTCAAGGCCCGTGATCTGCGCGAAGGGGACCTCATCGCGCGCTATCCGCTAGAAGGTGTGCCTTATGAGCCCCTGGGCGAACAATTGGTGCTTAGCGAGGAACGCTTCGCGGGCTTTCTGCGCCGAGCGAACTGGCCGCGTGCGGATATTGGGCCGGCCATCGAACGGCTCAAGGCCAAAGGGCTTTTGCCTTTGCAGTCCGACCACGAGCGTTGCCCCCGGCTCGCGCGCGTCGTGGGCTTCCTCTTGGCCGCGTTCTATACCGGTCGTGTGGTATACCAACGCGGCCAAGGCGCGCGGTTGGTCCAATTGCCAGCAGAATCGGTTCCTCTGCTCTTAGAGGATCTACGCGTTTTGCACATCCAGGCTCAGCAAGAAGACGAGAGCACGGTTTTCTTGCCCAAGTCCGAGGAATTGCTGTACTTGAGCAACTTGGGTGCGCCCCTGGACGATCCGACACACGTCACGGCTGCGGTTCCGAAGTGGGTGCGCCAAGCCCCGCGCTGGATCCAGCGCCTATTTTTGGGCGGGTTCTTCGCGTTGACATTGCCGAATATCGATCCCGAGCGCGCGGGGCGGTTGTTCCGTACGATGACGTGGATCGCACCGTTCGCGGGCGCGTCGACCATCCAGGTCATTTTCCACCAAATCGCGAGCATGCTGGCCGAGTTCGGCATCCAAGCCAATATTTTGGCGCCCGAATTGCCCGAAGGCCCGGGCGAGCGCGCGGGTATTCGGGTCGGGTTGGCTCTGGCCGAGGATATCGGTACCCAGCGCGCGCTTTGGCAGCGGGTTGGGGTGCAATATCGGCCCAACTTCTTGCGCAAGGCATGGCTCACGCTGCACTACTGGCTGTTGCAACGCGAGGCTCTGCCCCAAGTCCCGCGTGATTGGGAGGCTTTCCGCGCGTGGGCGACGCAAGGCTTGGCCGACAGTGGCATGGTGTGGGACGTCATTGTGCAAAAAACCGCGGTTCCGTTTGAGGATGACGTATACGACTTTACGGTCGCCCATCCGGACCACAATTTCGTCGCAGCCACCTTTGTCGTATCCAACTGCGGCGTACGTTTATTAGCGACCCGGCTGCCTTACACCCTCGCGGAAGACTATCTGGACGATCTGGCTTCGGCCATTGATTACTACTGCCCGAGCGGGGTGGGGCGAGATGGCCACATCCGATTGAGCAAGCAAGAATTGGACGAAGTCGCGCGCGAAGGCGCGCGCTGGGCCCTCAAACGAGGTTACGCGACCCCTGAGGACCTGCGCCGCACGGAAGAAGGTGGCCGCTTGGCCGGCGCGGATCCGTCCAAAGTGAGCAAGCGGGCCAAGGAACGAGGGCGCACCCAGCTGGGTACCGTTGGCGCGGGGAATCACTTCATCGAGGTGGATGTGATCGAGCAGATTTACGACCTCGAGGCGGCTGAGGCGATGGGCTTAGAAGAAGGCATGCTAGCTGTCCAGATCCATTGCGGCTCGCGCGGTTTTGGCCATCAGATTTGTTCGGATTACGTGCGTGACTTCCAGGCTGTGGTGCGCAAATATAACATCCGCTTGCCGGACCGCGAGCTGGTCTGCGCGCCGCTCAACTCGCCCGAAGGCCGGGATTATTTGGCCGCCATGAACGCGGCCGCGAACTTCGCGTTTGCCAATCGCCAAGTTTTGGCGCACTTTGTGCGCAAAGCGTTCGAAGAGGTATTCGCGGGTTTGGTGCCGCAGGACCAGTGGTACCCGCGGCAAGTGTACGATTTGGCGCACAACATCGGCAAGGTCGAAGTGCATACCGTGAATGGCAAGCGTATGAAAGTGATGGTGCATCGCAAAGGCGCAACGCGGGCCTTTGGCCCGGGTGCCCCGGGGTTGCCGCCCGAATATCGCGAGATCGGCCAGCCTGTTTTGGTCCCGGGCAGCATGGGAACCGCGTCGTGGGTCTTGGTGGGCACGGAAACCAGCATGCGCAAGTCTTTCGGTTCGTCGTGCCACGGCGCGGGCCGGGTGATGAGCCGCGCGAAGGCGAAAAAAGCCGTGCGCGGCGAAGTGCTCCAACGCCAGCTAGAAGGCGAGGGCATTCGGGTCCGCGCGGGATCGATGCGGGGCCTGGCCGAAGAGGCGCCCTTCGCGTATAAAGATGTGGACGAAGTCGTAGAAACCGTCGTTGGTGCGGGATTGGCCCGCAAAGTAGCTCGCTTGCGCCCGGTCGCTGTGATCAAAGGCTAGAGGGTGCCTTATGCGCAATCTTTCCCGCTGGCTTCTTCTCTTTGGCGTTTTGTGGCTTGCGGCTTGCTCAGACCGCAACCAAGGCGCTTCGCCTTTGCCGCCCACATTCACCTCGACCGCGCCGCAGCCTACCCTGGTCACCCCAGCGCCCACCTCGGAACCGGCCGCGACGCCTTCGCCTTTGGCCCCGCCGACCTCGGAAACGCCTTCGGTGTCTCCTCCCCCTGCGGTGTCCCCGCCAACGTTTCCTACGGAGGGGTCACCTATGGCGGGCAATCATTGGAATTTCATCCCACAAGCTACAGTCGAGGAGGCCAAAAGCAAGGCCCGGTCGGTCGCGTATGTTGAGTCCGTCGAGCTGGTGCTGCTCACCAACGACAAGCCGCGGTGGGTCTTAGCCATCACGGGCACGCTCCCCACGCCGTGCAACCAGCCGCGGTTCACCGCGCGGCAGGAAGATCATCGCCTCTTGGTCGAGCTGTTCAGCGTGCGCGACCCCAACACCATCTGCATTGAGGTCATTCAACCTTTTCAGGGCTACATTGACCTCAGTCCGTGGATTGACCAAGGCTGGGCCGGCGAGGTCTGGCTCAATGGCCAACTCGTGGGGCGCATTGAGCGCTAAGATACCTTGGCCCGCGTAGGGGCGAACGCGAGCCTCAAGGGGCACGGCGTGGGTCCGTCTGGCCTGCTTGAAGGCGTGCCAGCGTGCGCTGGGCCAGGGCAAAAATCGGGTCTTGGGGAGGGGAGAGCTCGAGCGCAGCTGCCGCATGGCGCTGGGCAGCAGGCCATTCGCCTTGATCCATCAGTACCCACGCCAAAATCAAATGGGCTTCGGCCAGACCAGGGTCCACGCGTAGGGCTTCGGTGAGGTAACGTCGGGCCAGCGCGGTTTGGCCCTGGTCACGCGCTAGACGGCCCAAGAGCACCAGCGCTTGGGGATGGCGCGGCTGCTGCCGCAGGATGGTGAGCAGCGCAGGCCAGGCATCCGTGTCCCACCGCTGAAACTGCACCCCAAAACGCGCGCGGGCAAGCCATGCGTCGAGGTTTTGGGGCTGTTCGCGGGTGATGTACACTAGCAGAGGCCGAGCTTGTTCTACGGTCGCGCCGGTGGTGATCAAGGTTTGCGCCAAAGCCAACGCAATGACTGGGTCGTCCGGGCGAAGGGACCACGCACGGTGGTACCAGGCCAGCGCGAGATAGGGGCGGTCGATGCGGGTGTACAACCAGCCCGCGGTCAAAGCCGGAAGCACGCGCGTCGGTTCCGCGCGTCGAGCCAAGAACAGCGCGCCTTCCGCGCGCGAAATGTCGCCTCGCCGCGCATAGGCTTGGGCCAGATAGGCCCATCCATCCGCGCGCTGGGGATCGAGCCAAACCGCGCGCGTCCAATTCGCCTCGGCCAGGGGCCAGTGCCCTAAACGGGCCAGCGCGCGGCCAACCTGAACGTGGATGTACACCGGGTCTTGGGTTGCGAGCGCGGGCTCTAAGGCGGCCAGTAGGGTCTGCGCCGCGAGGCTCCAGGGTGGTGCTTCGCGCGCGGCCAACGGGCGTAACACCTCGACCGCTTCGCTCGGCTGTGCGAGGGTGAGCACTCGCGCGTAGTTGTACGCGACTTGCGGGTCGTCAGGCGTTTGCTGCCAGGCCTGCGTCCACGCTTCGAGCGCGCGTGGCCAATCTCGGGCTTCTTCCGCAAGCACTGCCAAGTCTTGCCACAGCAAAGAAGCATGCGGGTAATGGGCCAAGCCCGCGCGCAAAGTCTCGCGTGCGCCTTCGGGGTCGTTGAGGGCGCGACGCGCGCGGGCCCATAGCGCGTATTCGTGGGGCGCCAGAGGCGCGTGTTGGGCCAATCCTTGATACGCGGCCGCGACGATGAGCCAATCTTGCTGGTGCAGGCCCAAGTCGGCCCACGCGCGCCACCAGCGCGGGTCTTCGGCCGCGAGCCGCAGCGCTAAGCTCAACCACGCCCGCCGCGCGGTTAGATTTTGCGCGCGGGCGACTTGCTGCCCGAGGGCGCGCGTAGCTCCCCAACGCGCGAACCCGAATGCGGCCGCGAGCAATCCTGCCAGAAAGAACCCCAAACCGAGCCAACGTCGCATACCGGCTATTGTACCGCTCAGCGCGCCGGTCTGTTGCGAGATAGCGCGGAAGCATTCGGTATAATATCTGCGTGATGCTGCCCGCATGCCCTGGGGCCAGGGCGTTGGGCGACCAGGGGAGGGCCAATCATGACCGAGCGCCGGGTGGCTTTGTTTTTGGATTTCGAAAACCTCTATACCACGCTCAAAAACCGAACGGCAGGGCAGGGCAGTCCGTATGGGTTTTCGCCCCGCATGGATTTTGAACAGTTGGTGGATTATATTGAAACCCACTATGGACGCCTCGCGCGTGAAGACTTCATCGCGGTGGCGAACTTCAGCCATTACAACGCCCAGCTCGGCGCGCTCAATCGGGTCGCGACGTTGATCGACGCGCAGAGCTTTTTGGCACCCAAAGTGCGCAAACGCCGCCAGCGTTCGCCCGGCAAGCGTTGGGTCATTCGGGATTTCGCGGACATGCGTTTGGCGTTCGAAATCGGACGGCACGTCGCCACCCGGCCTGCGGATATTTACATTTTAGGTTCAGGCGACGAAGCGTTTACCGCGATCGGGCGCACCTTGCGGGACCAAGGTTTTGAGGTCATCTTTTTGGTCGCGGATCAGGATAGCCGCTCGACCGACGCGAACATTCTGTCCGAGTTCCCCATTATTGACTTTCTCGAGACCCAGCGCGAGGAGCCGAGCCCAAGCCCATCTGAATCTGGGCCGCAGGCTGAGGCCGCGCGCGAAGAGGAGCCCGATCCGCATGCGCAAACCGTCGAGCTGCTCAAACGTTTGCGCCGGCAATTGCGCACGGGCATCCCGGTGGATTTGTTGGCCGCGCTCCTGCCTCAGGGCGAAACGCGCATTCAGAAGGCCCACGGCGCGGGGCTTGTGGACCTGTGGGAAAGCCCCGAAGGGATCCCGTGCGTATCGTTGCGCAGCGAGCGTTTGTACGGCCAGGTTCATCCTTTGTCTGTGCGCGAGGACGTGGCCGAGGCCGCACGAGTGTTCCGCGCGGTCTCGCACATCGCGCGCCAATCGCTCCCACCGCGGCCTGACCGCGCGGCGTGGCGCCGCGCCCTTCGGCAACATTTGGGCTTGTCGAACCGGCAGGCCAAGGCCTTGCTCGCACGACTGCTGAGCGCGCGTGTGCTTCAAGATGCGGATCTTGCCCACCCTCGCCTCAACCTGGATACCCTACAGCGCTGGCTCAAAACTTCGTAATCGGGCCGCTTTGGTCAAGATGGATTTGCTAAAATAAAAGGAGGAAAAGGCCCGGCCCCGCATGCTTCGGGGTGGGCCTTGGTACGCTTTTGGATCCTAAGGAGGTGCTTGATGGACCGTTCGGTGTTTCATCCCGAACGCGCTCAGACCCGACCGCGCTTTGAAGTCGGCGATTTGGTCGAGGTCTATTGCGACCACGAGAACGATCAAGGCGAACGCGTGCGCGGTTGGCTCGAGGGTGTGGTCGTGCAGGCAGACTACAAAATGGTTGCGGTGCAGTTCAACCGTCCGGTTTATCTCACCAACGGGTGGCTCATCCCTGACCAGGTGCTTTGGGTGCAACAGCATTCAGAGCAGATTCGGCCGCGACGCCGCCGACGGCGCCGACGCAGTACCAAGAAGTAAGGACGCGTGATGGACGACCCCCGCCCCTTTACGCCCGAAGCCTTAGCTCGCCTGCGGGCGGATTTCCCCGCGCTAACGCGTGAAGTGCGCCCGGGCGTGCCTTTGGTATATCTGGACAGCACGGCCAGCACGCTCAAGCCCAAACCCGTGATCGAGCGGCTGGCCGAGTTTTATTTGCATCATTACGCGAACATCCACCGTGGAATTCACCTTCTTTCCGAAGAAGCGACCGACGCGTACGAACGCGCGCGGGCTCGCGTCGCGCGCTATCTTCACGTGGACCCCGACGAGGTGATTTTTGTCCG
>JAADEP010000003.1 GCA_013153335.1 Chloroflexota bacterium | reverse complement strand
AGAGGCTGAGGCGGGAGTCGAGGCCGAAGGCCGGCTCGAGGTGGAGGTGCCGGAGGAGATTTTCGAGGACGAAGAAGCCGCGCTGGCGTGGTTAGAGCAGCTGGCTGCGAAGCAAGGGGCGCCGCTGGAGGAGCTGGTCTCGTTCCGGGAGGAAGGCGAAGGGCCGGAGGCCGAAGCGCCCGTGGCCGAAGTTGAGGCCGAGGCGGAAGCGGAGGCGCCGGCTGCGGCGGTGGAAGCTGAGGCCGAGGCTGAGGAGGCGCTGGAAGCGGGCGAGCTGCCCGAGTGGCTGACGGGCCTGGCCGAAGAGGCCGCGGCCCAGGTGGAAGCTGCGGCGCCCGAAGCCGCGGTCGAACCGTCCTTAGAGGAAGAGGCGTTGCCCGAATGGTTGTCTGGGCTGGAGGCCGAGGCCGCGCCTTCGGAAACTATGGAAGCCGAGGCCCTCTCTTCTGAGGATTTGGCCGCGGAGACGCGGCCCCTCCACACCGAAGACCTCGCGGAGTGGCTCACCAGCTTGGACGCGATGGGCGCCGAAGAGGCTGCTGAAGAGACGGTGTTGGACGTGCAAGCCTTAGAAGCCGGCACGGAACCTGAAGCGATCCTCGAAGAAGGCGATGCGGCCTTTGCTTGGCTCGAGCAGCTGGTGGCCGAGCAGAGCACCTTGACCGAAGAAACGCCGCCTGAAGAAGCGCCCGCGGCCCAAGACTGGACGACCCCGCAAGAGCCGGTCCAGGAAGTGCCGGCTGAGCTCTTGCGCGCGGAGACCCAGCCGTTGCAAGTCGAGAACTTGCCCGAATGGCTGGATAGCTTGACCTTCGAAACCGAAGAAGTTCCGGAAGAGGAAGCGGCCCCGCAGGCTGAGGCCCCGGGCGAAGCGCGAACCGGCGAGGAAGCCCTGCCCGAGTGGCTGACCGGCATGGCGGAAGTCCCGAGCGAGGCCGCGGAGGAAGCCGCGCAAGCCGAGGCGCCTCTGTCGGGCGAACCCGGGTTCGAGGCCGAAGCGCTGCCCGAATGGCTTTTGGGCGTCGCGGGCGGCGAGCCGGGCGCGTGGCTGCCGATGGAAGAGACCGAGGCCGAAGTCGCGCCCGAGTCCGAAGCCGAGCTCGCGGGCGAGGCGACCATCCTCGAAGGCGAAGCCGGTCCCACGGTGTGGGAGCCCGAGCGCGAGACCCGCGAGCTCACCCCCGCGGAAGAAACCCACGCGGGCCTGGATTGGGTCGAAGAGGTGGTCGCGAAGGAAGAAGAGGAGATCGCCCTGCCCGAGTGGGTGCGCGATTTGCAAGTGCCGCCGCGGGAGACCATGTTGCTCAAGCCGCTGCCGGCCGGCCCTGAGCGCTATCGGGAGCGCTTGCTCAAGGCGCGCCAGGCCCTGGCCGAGGACAACTTGGACGAGGCGCTCAAGCACTATCGCTACCTCATCCGCCGGCGCAAGTTCTTGGACCAAATCATCGAAGATTTGCAGCAGGCCCAGTACTACTATCCCATGAGCGTCGACCTGCTGCAGCTGCTGGGGGACGCGCTGCAGAAGCAAGGCCGTCTCCAAGAAGCTCTGGACGTATACTTGCAGGCGGAAGAGCTGCTGCAAGTGGACTAACGCCTTTGCTGCAAAGGAGGAAGCATGGAGCGCACGTTCGTCCTCATCAAGCCCGACGCGGTGCAACGGGGGCTCATGGGCGAAATCATCAAACGCCTGGAGCAGCGCGGTTTGCGTTTGGTCGCGGCTAAGTTCATGCTCGTCTCGCGCGAACTGGCCGAAAAGCACTACGCGGTCCACAAGGGCAAGCCCTTCTACGAAAGCCTGCTCGAATACATCACCTCAGGGCCGGTCATGGCCATGGTTTGGGAAGGGACCAACGCGATCGCGGCCGTCCGCCAGACCATGGGCGCGACCCGACCAACGGAGGCCGCGCCGGGCACCATTCGGCACGATTTCGGCCTGGAGATCGGGCGGAACCTCACCCATGCTTCGGACGGCCCGGAGACCGCGGAGTACGAGATCGCGCTGTGGTTCCGGCCCGACGAGCTGGTGCCATGGCGTCGGGACGTGGACCGCTGGATCTTTGAACAGCCCTAATCCGCGGCCCCGCACACGCGGGGCTTTTTTCCCTTTGGACGCGCGTATGGCTCCTGCCCAGGGCCCCGCGGGGCAGGCCGATTCGACGAGGGAGGTTGAATCATGACGTCGAACGTTTTGCCGCCCAAATCCAAAACGTCGCTGGGCGAGATTTTGGACCAACTCACGCGACCGGGCGAACTGTACGAGAAGCTCGAAGACGGCAAGGTGCGCTGCTACGCGTGCGGGCACCGCTGCCTTATCCGACCGGGGAGGCGGGGCATTTGTCAGGTTCGCTTCAACAAGGATGGCGTTCTGTACGTGCCTTGGGGGTATGTGGCCGCGCTTCAGGTGGACCCCATTGAGAAGAAGCCCTTCTACCACGTGTGGCCCGGTAACGATGCCCTGACCTTCGGCATGTTGGGGTGCGACTACCATTGCCCTTATTGCCAAAACTGGCTGACCTCCCAAGCCTTGCGGGACCCGCTCAGTGACCTTAACATCCGCTACATCCACCGGGTTGAGCCCGAAGATTTGGTGCGGATGGCGCGCGAGCATCAGGCGCGCGCGATTATCTCGTCGTACAACGAGCCCTTGATCACCAGCGAGTGGGCCATGGCTATCTTCCGGCCCGCGAAGAAAGAGGGCTTTATCACCGGTTATGTCTCGAACGGCAATGCCACGCGCGAAGTCCTGGAGTACATCCGGCCGCACACGGACGCGTACAAAATCGACCTCAAGACCATGAACGACAAAAATTACCGTCGCCTGGGCGGCGTGCTCCAGCGGGTTTTGGACACCATCCGCATGACCCACGAAATGGGCTTTTGGGTCGAGATCGTGACCCTGATCGTGCCGGGCTTCAACGACAGCGAGGAAGAGCTGCGCGACGCGGCTCGGTTCATCGCGTCGGTCTCGAAAGACATCCCGTGGCATGTGACCGCGTTCCATCCCGATTACAAAATGACCGACCCGCCGCCGACCCGGGTGCAGCAAATCATCCGGGCAGCTGAGATCGGCAAAGAGGAGGGGCTCCATTTCGTGTATGCGGGCAATCTGCCCGGCCGCGTTGGCCCCTTTGAGCACACCTGGTGCCCGAATTGCGGCGAACTCCTCATCCGGCGGTACGGGTACATCGTGCAGGAATATCACATCACCGGCGAAGGGACGTGCCCGCGCTGCGGCACGCGCATTCCGGGGTTGTGGCCGCCTGACCCCAAAGCCGTGCGTTTGCACGGCCCCGGGCTGCCCCGGCCTTTGGCCTGACCTTCGCAACCGATCTGCCTCGAGCCAGCGTCGTGCCGCGCGGCGTGCCTTGGGGTTTGCAGGAGGGGTGATATGGATATCCGAACTTGGCTCGAGGAACTGGGGCACTCAGACCCTGAGCGCCAGATCGAGCTCTTGCGGCGTTGGCCTCAAACGCCCGAAGCTGTTACCGCGCGGGCGACCCCGGTTTGGCAGCGGATCGAGCTCCTGGCCGCTCGGCCCGACGTCCCCCCTCCGGTGCGCGCGGCCGCGTGGGAAGCCTTGCAGAGCCCCGCGGCCCAGGCCTTTTACGCGCGTTACCGCGCGTCGGTTTCAGTGCCTTGGCTGCTCGACTACATCCGCCAATGGGAAACCGAAGGCCTGCTCACGCCCGAGCAGGCCTGGGTGCTCCGCTTGCGCTACGGCGACGTCCGCGCCGCGTCCCAGCCTTCCCGAGAAGTGGTCGAAGCTGACCGGCCCGCGTGGGGGTTAGGCCTGAGTTTGGCGTTGTATTTGGGTGCGTTCTTGGTTCTGGCGGCCGCGTTGCTGCTCGCGTTGGTCTTTGAGGGCTTGCGCATCCCCGTGTTGGCCGCGGCCGCGGTGCTGTTCGCTGGGTTGGCCTGGGGATTGCGTTCGCGCACCTCGCGCGGCAGTTGGGTGATGGCCGTGGTCTTTTACGGGTTGATCGTCGCGAACGCGCTGGCCTGGGCCGACGTGTTCCGCGAACGCCTCGGGTGGAGCGCGCAAGTCGAGCACGGGTATTGGGCCGGGGTGCACGCGCTGTTGGCCGCGCTCGCGGGAGGCCTGGCTTGGGCGTACAGCTCGGTGCTCTTCGCACTCGCGCTGCCCGTGAACGCGGCTTGGACGCTGTTCCACCTCTGGCAGGCTTGGGGCGGCGAACGGCTCATCGGGTTGCTTTGGCTTTGGTATGGCGTGTTTGCCGCGAGCCTGGCGCTCGCGCGCTGGGCTTGGTCCCGCCGGCCCCGGTTGGCCAAGGTGTGGTTCGCGGTGGGGCAGTTGGGACTCTCGTGGCTGTTGCTCCTCGGCTGGTTCGAGCCGAGCTTTGAATTCGACGCGGGCTTGTGGTTCCAAACCGCACTCCTGTATACCCTGGTGACCGGCACCTTCATCCTCGCGCGGCGGGTGCGGGCGGTTCCGGTCTGGGATGCGGTTATTGTGCCGGTGGCGGTTTGGATGACGGGGCAGAGCTGGGCCTTTTGGTTCGACGCGTGGTGCGAGGGTTGTTTCGGCCTGGGCTTGCTGCTCTATAGCCTGCCGGTCGCGCTTGTGGCCTGGCGCATCCGGCGGGTGGCGTGGGCTCACCCAACGTGGGGTTGGGCTTTGGCTGTGGTGACAGGGCTGCTTTGGGCCCAGAGCGGCGAGTTCCTGGCCGCGCAGCCCACGTGGCCGCTGGTTGTGCAGATTTTGGCCAGCTTGTTGGTATGGTTCGCGGCCGCGCTGGTGCTTTGGGTTTGGGCGGCCGCGTGGGATAGCCGCGCCCTGGCCTGGCTTTCGGTCGGTTTGCTGTTGCGCGCGTACGCGCACGTCCTGGCCGAGATTTATCCCGGGTACTTGCTCGCTTACCTCGGCCCCCATCGCTTCCTCGACGTCGGGGCCCATTTCGGCTGGGAAGTCTTCCAGGGCATCCCGGGCGCGAACCCCCTGCCTTGGTGGTTCGCGATGTTCCTTCTTTTGGTGGCCTTGTATGAGCTTGTACGCCGGGTTTGGCCGCCTGAGCTGGGACAACGCGCGTTGTTGGTCGGTCTGGCCGGCTGGTCGGGCGTGTTGTTCGTTCTTCTGACCCTGGCTGCGTTCCCGGGCGAGACCTGGACCGAGGTGCTGGTCGGTCTGGGATTGGGCGTGGTGGTGTTGGTCCAGGGCTTTCGGCTCGACCACGCGGCCATGGTCGGCTGGGGAGTGTTGGTGTTGGGCTGGGCCTGGGCGCGTATCTTGGCCTTGCTCGGCCTGCCCGATCGGCCCCTGGTTTGGGCCGTGCTGCCGGTCGCGCTGGCCCTGATCGACCGGTTCGCGCCCCGCGGGCGCGCACGGGCGCGCGCGTGGACGGGTTGGGCGTACGGCCTGATGCTCCTGGTATGGCTGGCCGCCCTTTGGGCTCTGGAATGCCTCAGCTTCCCTTGGGGGAGCGCGCGCTGCGCGGAGCACAGCCTGGCCCTGGCTGTGTACGCGAGCATCACGGGCTGGTACGCGTGGCGCTGGCGCGAGATTTGGCTTAGTCTGCCCACCGCGTTGCTGTACTTCGCTTCGTATAGCTCACTGCTTCACGCGCTGGACGTGCACCATCCCCAGGCCTATTCCGTGCCCGCGGCCTTGTTAGGCTTGAGCCTGCACGCGCTCTTCCGCCGCGCGGGGTATCGGTGGGTCGCGGAAGGTTTGGGGATGCTTTCGCAGCTCATCCTGTTCACCACGACCTATGTGCAGATGGCGAAGAACCGGGACGCGTGGTACTTCGCGGTGTTGTTCCTGCAGGCGTTGGTGGTGGTGGGCTATGGCGTGCTGCAGCGCGCCGCGTCACTGATCTGGACGCCGGTCGCGTTCCTGGTTCTGGGCGTGATCACCATCTTGGTGCAGCAGTGGCGCGGGTATGGCGTGCTCGTCCTCTTAGGCTGCTCGGGCTTGCTGTTGTTGGCGGGCGGACTGGCGTTCCTGTTGCGTCAAGCCCGGGCCCAAGCCGAGTCTGAGCCGCGAACCTAGGCCTTCCGTAGCGGGCCGCGAGCGCTCGCGCATCCCCGCGCGGCCGAAGCGCGTCTGGGGTTGACAAAGGCCCGGGTTGGCCCTATCCTCAAGCGCATGAATCGCAACCTCATCCCGGGGGAAGGTGCATGGATGCTCGATCGTTCCCGCTTATGATCGCCATTGACGGGCCAGCCGCTTCGGGCAAAAGCACGTTGGCTCGCCGTCTTGCCGAAGCCTTAGGTTATCTCTACTTTGACACGGGCGTGCTATATCGCGCGGTGACGTGGGCTGCGCTGCAGCGGGGCTTATCCCCGCGTGACGAGGCCGCGATGACCCGCTTGGCCTCAGAGCTCGCGATCGATGTCCGCCCGCCCAGCCAGGCGGATGGCCGCAGCAACGACGTGTGGGTGGATGGCCAGGACGTGACCTGGGCGATCCGCTCGCCTGAGGTGGACGCGTGGGTCGCGGCGGTCGCGGCTCATCCGGGCGTGCGGCAGGCCTTGCTCGAGGTGCAGCGCCGAATTGGGCGCCAAGGCCGGGTGGTGATGGTCGGGCGGGATATTGGCACGGTGGTGCTGCCCGAGGCCGATTTCAAGATTTACCTCGATGCATCCCTCGAGGAGCGCGCGCGGCGGCGATATGAAGAGCTGCGCGCGCGGGGCCAGCCGGTCTCGTTCGACGAGGTTTTGGCGCGCATGCGCGCTCGCGACCGCACGGACGCAGGGCGTTCGGTCGCGCCCCTGCGCCCTGCCCCGGACGCGTGGGTCCTCGTGACCGATGGCTTGACGCCCGACCAGGTCTTCACCCGCGTGTGGGATGTTCTGCAGCGCCGCGCGGCGCCGCATCCTTCCGACGGAGCCGAGGCTTCATGACGCGCGCGTATCGCCCACCGTGGTATAGCCGCTTGGCGCGCTTTACCCTGCGCCCGCCCTTTCGTTGGCTGATGCGGGCGGCCTTTCGTATTCGTCTGTACGGCTTTGAGCACATCCCGAAACAGCGCCCGTATGTGGTAATTTATAACCACGTTTCCATCCTCGACCCGCCTTTGGTGTTAAGCTTTTGGCCTGAAACCCTCGAGACGGTCGCGGCCGTGGAGGTGTTTCAACGTCCGGGCC
>JAADEP010000208.1 GCA_013153335.1 Chloroflexota bacterium | reverse complement strand
GTGGGTCCGACGCGGCGGAGCCCGCCGAACCGGGTCAGGTCCGAGAGGAAGCAGCCCTAAGGCGGTGTCTCCGGGTGCCGTCGGGGTGCCTACTCGGGGTTTCTTGTTCGCATTCGCGCGCTGGCGGCCCCACGCGTCGTGCAATGGGTGGCGGCTACCGCGAACGCGAAGGCTGTCTTGGCACGCAAGAGGCGAGCATGGCAATATGGCGACAAGGGAGGCTCGGCGGTTTCTCGAGCGTGAAGGTGGTCGCGTTTCTCTTGGGGCTCCTGTTGCTTCCAAGCTGCAGCAAGCTGCCTTGGGGAACCGCCGCGAGCCCCACCTTCTCAGCGCCTACCCCAACCCGCCTTCCGCCCACCATCGTCTCTCGTATCACGCCAGCATCGCGCTTCCAACCCCGAACGCCCACTCCAAACCCGACGCCGACCTTGCCCTCGCCTGAGCAGATCGCGGCCGAAACGCTTCAGCGCCTTCGCCAGGCGAAACCCGCTGAGGTCTTCCACGTAGTCGATTTTTTGCGCCACCTGAACCCGCCGCTCGCTTCCCAACTTCCGTCTCCTACGCCACCGTCGTGGGCGCTCGACGACGTTCGCCTGTTTTACATCCTGGAGTACCACTCCGACCAGGTCCATACCATTCGGGCTCGTCTTCTTGCGCGTACGCCGCACCTTTATGTATGGCTTGACACGCGCGTTCCCCCCGATCGAAACAAGGCCCAACAGCTTGCCCACGTCTTTGAGACACAAATTTACCCTACAAATCGCAAAATCTTCGGCCCGGAGCCCAATCCTGGGGTGGACAACGATCCACACTTATACGCGGTCTTCACACCTATGACTGGGGCAGGCATCGCGGGCTACTTCGCGTATTGGGATACCCTCCCCGCTCGCGTTCGGCCCTATTCCAACCAACACGAAATGTTTGTGATGAACAGCCGGCTTCCCATGGATCACCCCGATACTTGGCGGATCTTGGCGCATGAGTTTCAACACATGATCCACGCCGCCCATGATCCCACTGAGTACGCATGGATCAACGAAGGTTTGTCGAGTTTGGCCGAATGGGTCAACGGTTATGGCGCGAGCCCATGGGTCTCGGCCTTTCTGCAACGCCCGGATATCCACCTGCTCTATTGGCCCAACCCACAACGGGAAAGCACGGCGCCTTACTATGGCGGAAGTTTTCTCTTCGCCCTCTACGCTTACGAGCATTGGGGACCCGCGTTCATCCGCCGTTTGGTGCGCGAACCCCAAGACAGCTTGCAAGGCCTGCAAAAGACCCTCGACCACTTTGAGCCCGGGCGTCGGGCTGAGGATCTCCTTCTCGACTGGGCGATCGCCTTGTATCTTGACGAGCCCTCCCTCGCCCAGGGTCAATTCGGTTATCCGAATTACCAACTCCCGCAAAAACCCGTGCGCGAAGCCCTACCCTGCCCGGGCTCCTACCAGGGCCATGTCTCACCCTTTGGTATCGACTACCTGACCCTCGCGTGTCCAGGCACCTGGGAAATTCAATGGGACGTGTCAGCTTACGCGCGCTTGTGGCCCGTCGAGCCGCTGACGGGCATTTTTGCCTTTTGGTCTGGCTACGGGCACCAATCCATAGCCACCTTAACCCGGGCCTTTGACCTCTCGGCCTTGGCTCCCGGCACACCGGTCACTTTGAAATACCGCACCTGGTTCGACATCGAGCCGTTTTACGACTTTGGGTATGTGCTGCTATCGGCCGACGGCCAATATTGGACCATCGCGCGCACCCGTTGGGGGTCCGAAGGCAACCCCATCGGCGCGAACCTGGGCTGGGGCTACACCGGACAAAGCCAGGGCTGGGTCCTCGACGAGGTCGATCTGTCGGCCTACGCGGGCGGAAAGGTGTGGGTGCGCTTCGCGTACATTACCGATCCCGCTGTCAATCACATCGGATGGCTGATCGACGAAGTCGAGATCCCGGCGCTGGGATATCGTTCAAATTGGGAACACAGCGACGACGGTTGGGACGCGCGGGGTTTTGTCCGGGTCGCGAATCGTATCCCGCGTACCTACCGTCTCGCCATCGTGACCCAGGGCGGGGCCCAGCCCACGGTGCAACAGATGACCCTCACGGGCCAAAAACCTCAAACTTTTCGCGTCCGCGTGCCAGCCGACGGTCACGTGACCATGGTGTTGATGGACGTCACCCCTTTTACCCGCGAGCCAGCGCTGTACTTGGTTCGGGTGCAACCCCTGCCTTGAACGCTCAGCTCACCAGCGAGCCCCATGCCTTAGCCCATGCCTACGAAACGGGCGAGCGGACCGACAACCGATACATGGCCGGGCAAACCCTTGGGGAAGGGCTTATAATCATCGGGCGTGTGGAGGCAAGCAAGAATGAAGGAACCCATAGCCGGCCTAATTTATCGCTCGCCATGGCCTCAGACCCCCACGAGCACGTGGCTCGCTCATCTACAAGCCCCCTTTTGGATTTGGCATTCGCCCCAAGGCTGGAAGTACGTAGCCTGGAGCCCGCTCGCGGAAATCACCGCGAACGGCCCCGAGCGCTTCGCGCGCGTCCGGCGCGCGCTGGCGGCCTGGGCCGCGCGCTGGCGTTGGGCGCCTGATGCCGCGGATGGGCCCCACGCGAGCGCGCCGCGCTGGTTCGGCGGCTTCGCGTTCGTGCCTGGTGCGGCCACGCCGGTCTGGTGGCGCGCGTTCGGCGACGCGCGTTGGCTCTTGCCCCGCTACCTCTATACCGAACGGCCCGATGGCCGCGCGTGGCTCACCATGTTGGTGCCCGAAGGCGAACGCGCAACATGGCCTTCGCCCGAGCTGCCCCGCGCCGCGCCGCCGCCTGCGCCCAAGCCTGTGGCCCGCGACGAAGGTATGCCTTGGGATGCATGGCTCGCGCTTATGCATCGCGCGCTCGACGCCTTGCGAAAAGGGCACCTGCGCAAAGTGGTCCTGGCCCGGACGCGCCGCCTACGGTGGCCCACATCGCCCGCGCCGCAAACGCTTTGGGCGAAGCTCGAGCGCGCGTACCCCGGAACCTACCGGTTCCTCTTTCAACCCCGGCCCGGAAGCTGGCTTTTGGGCGCGACGCCCGAGCTTTTGGTCCGGGTACGAGGCCGAGAGCTCGAGACCATGGCGTTGGCGGGTTCCATCGCGCGTGGCACCACCCCGCACGAAGACGCGCAACTGGCCGATCGGCTTTTGCACTCGCCCAAGGACCGGGAAGAACATCGCTTGGTCGTCCACGCGATTCAAGAAGCCCTGGCCCCCATCACCGCCTCGCTTACCATACCGCCCGAGCCGCGCATCCGACGACTCACGCACATCCAACACCTTGAAACCCCCATCCGCGGGCTTTTGCACCAGGGGAGCGTGCTCACCGTGGTGGAACGGCTGCACCCCACGCCCGCGCTCGGCGGGTATCCGCGCGAGGCTGCCCTGCGCTTCATCACCGAGCATGAGCCCGTCCCCCGGGGCTGGTATGCCGCGCCCATCGGCTGGGTCACCTTTCAAGGGGATGGCGCGTTCGCGGCCGTCATCCGCAGTGCGGTGGTTCACCAACACCAGGCGTGGTTATACGCCGGGGCCGGCATTATGCCTTCCTCAGACCCCCAACGCGAATGGGACGAAATCAACCTCAAGTTTCGGGCGATGGAGCAAATTCTGGCTTAGGTTACAACGTCAAGGGGAAGCGCGTGCCCGCCCAATAGAGGAACCACAAAGTCGTCAGCGCGTCTTCGGCCACGCGCGGGTCTTCGTGACGCAAGAGGGACGCGACCAAAGGAACCCACCGCTCGTGCGGCAGGAAGATCACGCGACGCAACGCCTGGCGTTGTTCGTCGGGGGTTCCTTCTTGCAGGATGTGGGCCAGCGCCTGCCACGCGGGCGGACCTGCGGCCACGCTCAAACCCAAGCGAGCGGCGGCTTCTAACAGCCAGGGTTCGCGGTGCAAAGGACGGGGAGGCCGCGGGGTCAAAGCCGAAGGCCGATCCAACGCTTCGAGCACACTTCCGGCCAAGTTGCGCACCAGCCATTCAGGGTCATCTTGCGCCAAACGCTGAAGCAGCGCGCGGGCCCATTCAGCCCGGATGCGGGCCAGACCGTAGATCGCGGCTCGCCGGACCATCGCATCCTCGTACCCCGCGGCTTCTTGCAGCGCCTGATGGCCCCACTTCGGCGCGAGGGCCAACGCCTCGGCCGCTTCTCGACGGGCCGCGTCGTTCTCTTGCAAGAGCCATTCCGCGACCGCCTCGATCGCGGCTCGCGTATCCTGGCGGGCCAAAGCGAGCAGAGCCGCGCGGCGCTCCCAAGGCGAGGGATGCTGCAACAAAACCCGTTGCAACGCGGACGCAGCCGCATCCGGGTCGTTGAGCAACCCCAAGGCCAGGATCGCGGCCACGCGCACCGAGCGTTCGGGGTGCTGAAGCAGCGTGCGGAACAGCGCCGCCAACCGCGGGGGGCGAGCTTGAAGCAGCGCGAGCGCGGCCCGCACGCGCTGGCCTACGGGCAATCCCATTTGCTGCATACGCTGGGCTAGCGCTTGCAGCACTTCGCGCGCCCACGGGGCTTTGGGCGCCAGGGCCACGGCCCAACCGGCCTCCCAAAAGCGCGGGTATAGCGGTTGGAGCACATCTTGCAACAAACGTTGTGCCGCGGGTTCGCCCCGGCCTTGTTGCCCCACAAAGCCCAAGAGCCACGTCTGCAAATGCCACCACGGGTCTTGGGCCCAACGGGTATCCTGGGGCGGCAACCCCTGGGCCAACCACCATACTTGCGCCAGGGGATGCAGAAAGCGGGTGCGCACGACCGGATGCGCGAGCGCGTCGGGCAAAGCCTGGGCCCGCAAGGACGGCTCCTCTTGCCACGGATCGCCCCCTTGCAGCTCGGGGTTCGTGTCCGTCCAGGGGAAGGCTTGACGTCGGGCGATGCGGTACCACACCTCAGGTTCCCAAGCCTCGGGGGGCACCAAACGCCGCATCCAGCCTTCGAGCAACGCGCGCCAATCCTGGCCAACGCCGTCGCCCGCGGTCAATTGCCAGTTGCGCAGCACCCACTCCATGGGCAAAACAGGCCGCGAGCCTTGGTCCCGAAGCAGCCACGCGGCGAGCACTTCAGGCTGCGGCTGCCGTTCCGGCGGGATGTCGGACCATCCCTCCTGTTCCCACCAAGCCAGCCAACGCTGCGTAAACGCCTGAGCTTGTTCAGCATCCCACGCCCGCATGGCCACGGGCTGGAGGTTCAGCCGCGTCAGAGGCCCCCACGCGTCGGGCGCGGCCGCGACCACCATGCGCACGCGCGGGTAGACCTGGGCCATGCGTTCCAAAAACGCCAAGACCTTGGGCCGACGCCCGGGTGGAACTTCGTCCAGGCCGTCGACCAAGAGCAGCGCGGTGCCTTGCTGCGCGGCTTCGCGCCACAGGGAACGCAAGGCGTCGGCATGACGGCGATCGATGCCTTCCAAGAGCAAATCAAAAACCAGGGTAAGGGGATCGTCAGGCAAGGCGTGCTGCCCGATTTGGTCCGCGTGCAGCCACCACGGCCACTGCAGGTTTTGTTCGGTTAGCTCAGGTTGGTCTTGGTATAGCAAGCGCAGCGCGAGCCAGGCCAGGGCCACGGTCTTGCCGCTGCCATAAGGCCCGATCAAGAGCAAGGACGCGCCGCCCTGAAGCGCCTCGGTCAGGGCCAACCCGGGTGCCCGATAGGCCGCGTCGAGCGTGGGCGCATCGGGCAAAAAGGGCCACAACGCGTAAGCCTGGGGGATGGTCGGGTCGTCTTCAGGCGCCAAAAGCGGCGGCAGCGGGGTCACCTGCGGAGGAAGCGCGAAGGCATCCAAGGGGGCCAAAGTCGCGGCAATGTGCAAGCTCTGCCAGCGGGGGAGCACAACCCGGGCCCAGGCCCGACGCAGCTCTTCGACCGAAGGCCCGGATGCCTGCTGGCGGCGCTGGCGCCACGCGCGCAACCGCTCCTGCAGCCAAGCCTGCCAAGGCCGGGCGAGCCATCCCAGCACAAAGCCGAGGAGCAAGCCCAACGTGAACCATATGCCATGAAAGGAAGGCCAACGCATACCCGCCTCGTAATGCTTCGATGTCGGCAGTCCGGGTCTTCAAGCCCACGTGGGCCGGGCCCGCGTGGGCTCAGTCCAAAGGATACAAGATGCGGCCGCACGTCTCGCAGTGGGTCAGGGTCATCCGATACACCTGCTGACGTTGCGCCGCGCTCAGCGTCGCGCCACACGCACCGCACACGCCCTCCCGCACGCCCGCGACCGCCAGCCCGCCCCGAATGCGGCGCAGGTGCTCATACTGCTCCAGCACGTCCGCAGGGATGCGGTTGAGCCACCAAGCGCGTTGCTCCCGCAGCCGGGCGAGGCGCGCTTCATCTTCCTGGATTTGCGCCTGCAGCTGTTGCCGCTCGACGTTCCAATGACGACGCACGGCTTCAAGATGCTGCAACGCCTCCAGATAGCGAGCTTCCACTTGCTCATAGGCCAACAGCCGCGCGACGGCTTCCTCTTCGGCCTGATCCAAACGACGGCGGAGGCTTTCCACCTCCGCCTGCAAGGCTTGTAATTCGCGAGGATTGCGGATCGAACCGTCGTAGAGCCGGGTTTCGGAGCGCTTGAGCTTGGCCCGGAGTTGGGTCGCGCGCTGTTCTGCAGCTTTGAGCTGCTCCTCCGCTTGTTGCATCGCGCGAGCAGCCTCTCGAAACGCCTGCTCAGCTTGTCGCACCGCTTCGGCCGCGTTCAATCGCTCTCGGGCCGCGCTCACGCGGCGTTCCAATTCTGCCAGACGCAAGTCAATCTGCTGCAACTCGTACAGCGCGCGTAACACCACGGTTTGCGCCATAGCCATCCTCACAACCGGGCCCAAACCCCAAGCCCGTCAAACCGCAACCGCGTGAGCTGCGACGCGAAGGGCGCCGGTTACTCCATCCGCCGACGGGCCTGCCGCGCGACCAGCAACACCGCGACCAGCATCACCGCGAGCACGCTCAAGCCCAAGGGCGAGGTCAGCACGCCATCAGCCAGGCCGCTCGAAGGCAGCTGGCCTTGGATGGTCGTGCCCGTCGTGGTCCCGCCCCCGGCCTGTTGGGTGACCTGAAGCACAATGGCCGTTGCGGTCAGCCCCAACGCCTGGGGATCGACCACGGGCGC
>JAADEP010000079.1 GCA_013153335.1 Chloroflexota bacterium | reverse complement strand
CTTCGGAAGAGCAAGCGGCCGCGTACATCGCGGAACACATGACCAAGCCCGTGGTCGGGTTCATCGCGGGCCAGACCGCGCCTCCGGGCAAGCGCATGGGCCACGCGGGCGCGATCATCGAGGGCGGCGAGGGTACCGCGGCCGAGAAGATCAAGGCCTTAAAGGCCGCTGGTGTCCGGGTCGCGCGGCACCCTGAAGAGATCGCCGACATCTTGCTGGAGATCCTCAAGAAGTAGGCGCTCTGCCTGCTGCGTTTTGTGCCCCGGCCCGCGCGCGGGCCGGGGCTTTTTTACGTAGGTTGGAAGGCTACCCGGCCGCGCGCACGTTGCACCCGGGCTCAGCCTACCTCGTCCGTCCCGCGACGTGGCCCGAGCGGGTCGCGATGCGCGAGCGCGCTCCTTACCATTCCTCATCGGCCAGGCTGTTACCCCATCCGTGTCGCGTGGTACACAACCGACCCCCAGCCCGAGCTCGGGGTGTTCGCAGCCGCGTCGTCGCGCCGCGTGTCCCCCGAGTGGGATGTGGGCGCTTGGGAGATGGGTGCGGCGCCCGGCACAGGGCGTTGGGTCCCCGCTTGTTCGAGCCATCCAATTAAGGCAGAGAAAACGAATCAATGAGCCCGCGTTCCACCGCGTGCATCTCGAAGCGCATTTGCTGGCCGTCAGCCCATACGAAGAGCGCGCCATAATCCTTATTGAAGCGTACAACGCTGCCTTCCACAGGCCCGTGCTCAAAGTTATAAAGACTCGCGCCGCCGATGCCGTTGACCAAATAGAGAATGCCGTCCCGGTGGATGCGCTCATATGTGTGATCGTGGCCCGCGATGACCACATCCGCGCCCCATTCCGCGTATGGCCATTGCAGCTTCTCTTGCGGTCCGTGCATGCCCGACGAATAGGGCGCGTGGTGCAAAATCACCACCTGCCACGGCACGGGTGAGGAGGCCAGGCGCTCGCGCAACCATTGGGCTTGCTTGGAGTCTGCTGTGATGCCGTCGGGTTCTTGCCAGTTGCTATCCAGCACGAAAAAGTGCACCGGCCCCCAAAGGAAGTCATAGTAGCGCCGGTTGCCGGGCAGATAGTCCAGGGCTTCGATCTGGTAGGGCGTGCTTTGCGGGCTCCCATAGCCCCAGTCGTGGTTCCCTAGCGCGGGGAAGAAGGCCTGGCGCTCGATGTAGTCGCCGTAATGACGCAATACGTTGTCTTCCCAAGTGAGCTTGGTGCCGTTGGGATAGTTGTTGTCCCCCACAGTGACGATAAAGTCTGGGTTGCGTTCGTGCACCAAATGCGCGACTGCGGCTTCGTTGGGGCCGTTAACCCCAAAATCGCCGATGACCGCGAAGAACACGCGCGGATAAGCCTCGCGCGTCGCGGCCTGGGCATCGGCGGCTTGATGCCCCACCGGCGTGTGCGGGGCCAAATACGCGGCCTGAATCGCGCGGTGAAAACTCAACGTCTCGGGGGCTTGGCACGCGCCCAGCCCGAGGGCTAGGACCCCAAGCGCAAGCAAAATCCAACCGATCGAAGTGCGTTTCATGGCACTGCTCCATCCCAAGGATGGGCCGCGCCATCACGGACGGGTTTGCGCGATGTCTTCGTCTGCCTGGCCTTCGGGCGGTATGCCCATCATGACCACCAAACGTTGGACTACCCGCCGAAAGGTGGGCGCGGCCGTCATGGAGGCCCATTGGCCGTTTTTCGGATCTTCCAACCAGACCACAACCAAAAAACGAGGGTCGTCGACCGGGCCCCAGCCCACCATGGTGGCATCCAGCAGGTCGTTGGGGATTTTATCATTGTACGCGGTGCCCGTCTTGCCGGCCAGGGTATAGCCTTCCACCACCGCGTTTTCAAAGCTTTCGGTGGCCATAGCTTGGGCCAAAAAGTCAGTGACTTGCCGCGCGACCTCGGGTCGGATGACTTGGCGCACGACCTGGGGATAGGGCGCGGGCGAGTAGCGCCCGTTCAGCACCTGGCCTTGGATGAGGTGCGGCTTGACCAAATAACCTCCGTTGGCCAGCACCGCTTCGGCCGCGGCCAACTGCAGGGGTGTGACCGAGATCGCGTGCCCGAAGCCGACCCGCGACTGGTCGACACAATTGGCTACCGAGAAGAAGCCGCGCATTTCCACGTCCAAATCCACCCCGGTGTAGTCACCGAAGCCAAAGGCCTCGAGATAACGCAGCAGCGTGCCCCGGGGAATCTGCATCGCGATGTTGGCGAAGCACGTATTCAACGACAGGGCCAAACAACCGACCAGGGTCTGCTCGCCATGGCCCTGGTAGTCCCAGTTGTAGACCACACTTTGCGGGCCGCAGGGTTCTTCTACGCCCGTATCGTGGTAGACGAAATCGGGTTCAATCGCGCCGCTGTCGAGCGCGATGGCCAGGATGATGGGCTTGATCACCGAACCCGGTTCGTACGCGTGGTGGATAGCCCAGTCCCAGCCTTCGCCTTGGAACTCGCGCAAAAAGGCCAGGACCGAATCGGGGTCATCGAGCTTGGGCCGAGGACTCATGGCCACAGCCAAAAGCGCGCCGGTGCGCGGGTCCATGATGAGGATGACCCCGCGCCGCGCGTCGTAGGTCTCGCGCGCGTCGTCCAAGATGCGCTCGGCCATGTACTGGATATCGCGGTCCAGGGTGAGCACCAGGCCGGGAACGGGCTCGGGCAGCGCGATTTCTTCGGGCGTGAGGTCATAGGGCGCGTAGAAGGGCACCTGCACCCACGATTGTTGCAGCAGCGCGTCGTAATAACCTTCCACCCCATAGTGCCCTTCCCAACGGGTCTCAGAGGCGGTCGCGCTGAGGTTGACGAGCCCGAGCACGTTGGGTGCGAGGTCGCTTTCGGGATAGACCCGCAGCATCACGGGCGTGAAGCGAAAGACATCGTTGCGCGTGGGATCAATGGGGCTGTTCTCGCCCTGGGCGCGCCAGCGACGCCACCATTGTAGGAGGGCTTCGCGTTGCTCGGGGGTAACGTCATACGCGATCGCAACCGCGGCCGGCAGGACCGCGTCGTCCTCGGGCGGTGCCAGTCGCTCCCATAGGGTTTTGGGGTCGAGGTCCAAGATGCCCGCCAGCACGGTGACCACTTCGCCCGGCCGGCGCAAAGCGTCGGGCGCGATATCGAGCTGGTACGCGCGCCGGCTGCCGGCCAACACGCGGCCCTCCCGGTCCAAAATCCACCCCCGAGGCACGGGGAGCCGTTCCGCGACCAAAGCCTCCCGGTCGTTGGTGCGAGCGAACGTGCGCCATTCCGCGAATTCGGGGCTGACTTGAAACCAAAGCAGCCGCAGGAAGATGAGGAAGAACATGCCCGTGACCAGCGCGCCCAGCGCGTAAAACGTCCCGGGCCGGGGGTTGCCCGAGGCCGGGGAAGTTTCATAGGCCGGTTGGGTAAATCGCCCAGGTGTGCTCATGGTCCTTCCTCAACCCCTGGGGACGTGGTTTCCCAAGGCCGCTCGTTCTGCCACCACCAGCGAATCACATCGCCCAAAGTGACGGTATAGGCGGGGGGCAGCGAGCGAGCCAAGGGGTGAGCATTGGGCCAGAGCACTGGCAACCGCGGGGGCCCGGCCTCGGTGGGTATGGGCGCGGGCAAGAAGGTGACCTCGTCGGGCAAGGGCCAGCGCAGCGATGTTTCCTTTTGGATGGCTTCGAGTTCGTGCGCGCTGGTGCGCCGCGCGAGCTCGGTTTGCATGGTCGCGATCTCCCACGACATTCGCCACGATTCGTATTGCATGGTGCGGATGTCTTCCCACAACACGACCGCGCGGTTGGCCAAGTAAAGGTGCGCGAGCACGACGAGCAAAAAGAGCCCGAAGATCAACCCGACGCGGGTGCTCAACCAGCGTTGCCACAGCCAATAGCGCTGCAGATGGAGGGGCCAGGCGCGCAGTCTGCGATGCCAACGTTGCCGCCAGCTGCTCATGCTTCCTCCGGCGCGAGTTTTTCCACAGCCCGGACGCGCGCGCTGCGAGCCCGGGGGTTGCGCGCGACTTCGTCGTCGCTCGGCCACGCGGGGAAGGGTTTGAGGATGCGCACGCGAGGATGTGCGTCGGCGCAATCACAGGGCAACGGCGGCGGTGGGCACTCGCAACCTCGGGCCCACGCGCGGAAGGTGTGCTTGACGATGCGGTCTTCGAGGGAATGAAACGCAATGATGACCAGACGCCCACCCGGCCGGAGCGCGTCCAGGGCTTGGGGCAGAAAGCGCTCTAGGTTCTCTAGCTCGCGGTTGACCGCAATGCGCAGAGCTTGAAACGTGCGCGTGGCAGGATGGCGTCCGGGCGCGCCGCGCGTCACCCGCGCGACGATTTGGGCCAGCTCGTGGGTGGTGTGGATGGGGCGGTGCCGCACGATCGCGCGCGCGATGGCTCGCGCGCGACGCTCTTCCCCATAGCGCCAAAGCAGGTCGGCCAGGGCCTTTTCGGGCAGGGTGTTGACCAAGTCGGCCGCGGTAGGGCCATCGCCCTCGGGGTCGAACCGCATGTCCAGGGGTCCATCCTCCCGAAACGAGAACCCCCGCTCGGGCGTGTCGAGCTGGAGGGACGAAAGGCCCAAGTCCGCGAGCACGCCGTCGACGCCCGAGGTGAGCCAGCCCTGCGCTCGCAAAACGTCGGTCAGATGCGTGTAAGAGCTGCGCACCAAAGTCACCCGGTCGCCGTAGCTCGCGAGGCGCTCCCGCGCCAGGGCCAGGGCTTGGGGGTCGAGGTCCAGGCCCAACAACTGGCCTGAGGGTGCGCTCGCGTCCAGAATCGCGCGCGCATGCCCGCCCGTGCCCACGGTCGCGTCCACATACCGCCCGCGGTCCTGGGGCTGCAAAAAATGCAGCACAGTATCGACCATTACCGGTTCATGATACCTGGCTTGGACACTCATACCGCTCGTAGCTTGACCCCTTTGGCCCATTGCTGCTTCCACTATATCGCGAGAGCGGCTCGTTGACAAGCGCACCAGTATGGTGGGGTGCAGGCAAATCTCGTAGAAGAGAGCGATAAAACAAGAGCTGGGTTGTCGCGGATGATGCTCGCCCAACACGGGACTTTGCCTCCAGAAACCACGACCCACGCCCTCAATCGGCTTTGGAACGACATGCGCCATGGGAAATGGCGAGCTGGGAGGCGGTGCTCAAGGCTCGCTGGGCTTGGCTCAACGGCGACTGCCCGGTTCGCCTCCCCCTTGCCACTTGTTGACCGTTTCTACAACATTTGCGTGCACCCAGTATGGTGGGTGCACGTAAACTCCATAGAGGTAGGAGATAAAAAAGGGCCAACCTGTGGTAGAATAGCCGCGTTCTACCATTGAAAATGTTACCGAGGGGGTAGGGTTCTCTCAAATGAGAAGGTTACCGAGAGGAGAGCCATGAACCCCAAGGTGACCATGCGTATCGACGAACGCCCAAAGTCCTCCGACGCATCCAACCCCGCTACGGATGAGCTCTCGCAAGGAGCGCAGTCGAATGCTGGACGAACTGCAGGCCATCACCGGCTTGCATCGCAAAAGCCTCATCCGTTGCTGCGGGGGGATTTGCGCCGCAAGCCCCGTACTCGCCAACGAGGACCGACCGATGGCTCCAAGGTGCGCGAGGCGATCCGGCTATGGGCCCAGGCGTTGGACTACCCCCGTGCCGAACGCCTGCAACCCGTGCGGGTTCCTACGGCCCAGCACTTGGCTCGCCACGAGCATTTGGACCTGGATGCCGAGACCGAGGCCGCTTTGGCCCGGGCCTCGGTGAGCACGGTCCGCCGCATCGTCGGGTCCGTCCGACGCCAACCCGACCGCCTGGCTCGGCCACCCCGTCCTCCTCGACGGCGGTCGACGGTGCACCAAAGGGTTCCCATCGCCCGGGTGCCTGCCGATGTCGCGGAGCCCGGCCCTTTGGAGGTGGACACCGTCCACCATGCCGGGGCCTCCACCCAAGGGTTGTATGTCGTGACCCTGGTATGGACCGACGTGGCCACCGGCTGGGTGGCATCCCAGGCCATGCTGGGCACCCGCGGCCTGGCTGCTTCGGCATGCCTTTGCGGCCCCGATGCCGGCGTGGACATAGGCATCACCGCCTGGGTAGCCGCAGAACCCAGCCCGCTATTTTTGTTATATTCCCACCTTTTTACCCTCCCGCCTCAATCCTCCCAGGGTGGTCGTTCGCCTTCCACCAGGGGAATCTCCCGAAACACCAGGCCCGTCAAGCCATGCGCCTCCACCAGTCGCCGAAAAGCCTCCGAAGCAAAGCGGGATGCGGGCCAATCTTCCGAAACGTAGAACAAATGATGTCCGTTTATTACCGTCCATCGGCAAGCATAACGTATAACCCGGAAAATTACTTCACCCTCCGTAACCCATTCAATTTTGGCTCGCTCTACATCTAAACATGGCAGGCGAGGTATATTTAGCTCCCAATAAAGGCCAATTTCGGTACGTAGCGGCAAAAATTCTATCTGGTTGCCCACAAGGGGCTCAACCACCTCTTTGGCCCGTTGACTACAAGCGAGATCAATATACCCGTTGATGAAATCCGGGATTGGTTTGCGAGTTTCTTCCTCTTCTTGGCCAACTTCCCCCTGGAACAACTGCAGATAAGGAGGTTCCCATTCCCCAGCAAAGCGTCCCCCTTCTTGAAAACGATCCATCCAATAATACCAACGTTGCTTTCGCTCGGGTGTTCGGGGCCAAGTAAAGCTTCGATAATGCTTCACATCTAAGTCCACAAGCCAATATTTCATAAACACCTCCATATTCGATATTTTCCTTGGTTTTGCAAAAGGCGAGCTATCTGTTGAAGGATCTTGATTGCTTCCTCCCGACTCTTATCCCGCCTTAAACTGATACATACCATTTGTCAAAAAAGGCCAAACTTCAGGTTATTGAAGCCCGGTCGGCCCTCTGCGCGTTGCCCCTGGCTGCCCCGAATCCACCGCAGGAGGTGTTGCAAACGCTGTATCGTGCCCCGGCGGAGCCCATATTTCTACTCCCGCCCACGTAACGGCTCGGTAACCTTTTCATTTGGCGGAGCATGGTTGCCGCGTGTTCTACTTTATCTGTACCATGGAAAACGAAGAGCGGGGAGGCCGTGCGCAAGGCTCGCTGGGCCTGGTTCAACGGCGACAGCACTCTTCGCTCCCCTCGCCGCCTGACATTTCTACAACATTTGCCTGCACCCCCTGCTCATTTCACCTTGCTCAACACGGAAGCGGCCATTATAATGGAAGGCACATCCCCTTCGGAAGGAGGACCGTATGCGTAAGTATCTC